>JAAYXX010000225.1 GCA_012515695.1 Chloroflexota bacterium | reverse complement strand
GCCGGGTCCTGCTCGCCGATGCACTCAATATCAAACTGGGTGTGCTGGCGATAGCGCCCGGCCTGCACCCGCTCGTAACGAAAGATCGGGCCAGTGGTATATACCTTGACCGGCTGCGGCAGGGTCTTCATGCCGTGCTGCAAATACGCCCGCACGATCCCCGCCGTGAATTCGGGGCGCAGGTTGATCTCGCGCCCCCCCTTGTCGGTAAAGGAGTACATTTCCTTGTCTACGATGTCCGTCCATTCGCCCACGCCGCGCACATACAGCGAGGTATCTTCAAAGATGGGAACATCTAGCCGTTGGTAGTCAAAAAGAGCAGCCACCTGACGGATCTGGTCGTACAGGTACTGCCAGTAAGGCTGATCTTCGGGCAATATATCAATAGTGCCTCGTGGCGCTGCGTACACTTGAACCTCCTAAACAGATTTAACCACTATATTATAGTCCAGATGCAATCAGTCCACAAGACGGTGCTGCTGACAGTGGGCGCGGTGGCCGCAGAAGCGGCAGCGTGTGGGGTCATCGTGGCTGCGGGGCACATCGTCTTCTTCCATATCCAGGCGCATGTCTGCCATTACGCCCAGCAACGTCTCCCGCAGTTGGCGATCAAAGGGGATGCGAAAGGTATGGTCGCGGTAGCGCAGCAATCCATGCGAAGGGGATTCGCCGAACTCTTCCTCGACCAGCAGGCAATAGGCGGCCAGTTGCAACACGTCGGCCTCGTAGGGTTCGCTGGCCCGGCGGCTCGGCTTGACCTCCACCGGCACGATCTCCCGGCCCTCGCGCACCAAATAGTCCGGCTTGCCCACCAGCCCGTAGCGAGGCGCGTACAACGGCTTGCCCTGCCGCCAATCGCCGGTATCGGCGTAGACAACCTCGCCACGCGGCAGCCCGGCGCGCGCCCGCGACCGGGCGCCGCCGCGCCACACCCAGTACGCCAGCAACGCCAGCGCACCGGCCAAAAGCAGCAGGCCAATCTCTATCGGTGTCACCGCCACTTGTCCAGATAGG
Organism: Chloroflexota bacterium; assembly: GCA_012515695.1. Taxonomy (GTDB): domain Bacteria; phylum Chloroflexota; class Anaerolineae; order UBA1429; family UBA1429; genus JAAYXX01. Next base: position 15,191 of record JAAYXX010000225.1, on the reverse strand, counting down.
GGTCGGACACGGTGCAGGCCACGCCCTCCGGGTTCCAGGCGGTAAGCCACTCGGCGTCTTCGGGCGCAATGCGAATACACCCATGAGAGCTGGGCCGCACGCCCAGAGCATCGCGATCCTGATAGATCTTGTTACCCTCTTCGTCAAGGGTATAGGGCAGGCTGTGAATCAAGATCGAGCCAGCCGACTTGTACAAGTACCAGGCATCGTCGGCGTACACGTCAAAGGCGAAAAAGGTGCCCCAATATCGCCCCACCTCGCCGCTCCAGGCAGGGGTGTACTTGTCCGAGTCGGGCAGCCCCGCGCTGCACGGGATATCGCGGTACAACTCGCCATAGTTAAAGATGTACATGTGCTGCGTGTACTGGTCAATGTAGATATAGTATTCCAGGTCTGCGCGCACATCAAAGGGAAAGACCGTCGCCGTGGGCGTTGGGGAAGGGGTCGCCGTCGCCGTGGCCGTCGCCGTCGCGGACGGTTTCGCGGTGGCGGTGGCAGTCGCCGTCACGCTCGCGGTGGGTGTAGCAGTCGGGGGAATGGGTGTGACAGTTTGCGTGATCGTGGATGTCGCAATGTCCGTTGGGGCGAGGGTCGGGGTGCTGCTCCCCTGCACGGCTACAGCCTGTACCCCCGACAGGTCCAACGGCGGCACCGACACCAGGGTCAGCAGGGAAACGGTCAGCAATGCCCAAACAAACGCCCATTCCTTACGATTCATCTCTCTAACCTCGGTAAGATTCGCTATCGTTCACGAAACCAGCGCCGACCGGAGCCACGCGAGCGCCAGGATTGCGATGACCCCCAGCGCCACCAGCAGCAAAGCCCGCGCCCAGGCTATCCGCCGGTGGGCAGACGCCACCAGCCGCCCGTGTTGCTCGTGGCGCGCCGTCCCTCGCGTCAGGGCCTGGATGTTATCGGGAGCATGGCCCTTCACCCGCTGCAACCACCAGGCCCGCGCGCAATAGGCATAGCGCCCGATCTCGCTGGCATTCAACTGCGGCAGGGTCGCAGGGACCTCCTTTCCCTGCTGGCTCATCCTTCCTCAACCCGCTCGTTCAGCCGGTCTTCAAACGCCTGCAACGCCTCTTGAAGCTTTTCCTGGCGCACGGCGGTAGTCAGATCGCCCCGCGTGCGCTCTACCACGCCGCGCACCATATCCGTCGTGCGGCGCAACCCGCCAGTCAGCGCGTCGGGAAAGTCAATAGTAACCAGATAGCTGTACACGTCGTCCATGATGCCCAACATGCGCTCTGCTTCGGCGATGTCGTCGCGGCGCATACTGTCCAGGGCAAAGCGGCGCAGCTCGCCCATCGCTTCCCCCAGGCCGTTGAGATAGGCGGGGTATTCGATCTTCCAGTCGTCGGGGTCGGGCAGCGGCCTCTCTGTTACCACAGCCAGGGTAATGGCCGCTTCCGCCAATTCTTTGAGCGCGTCCTGCAAGTATCCGGCATAGTAGATATCGGCATACGCCTGCGCGTCGGCTACCATCGTCGCTGCGGCCTGCTTGGCCTCCTCCAGCAGCCGCTCCGCCTCGTCATATTCGTGCCGATGGGTGGCGCGAATGCTATTTGCACAGAACCGAATCATCTCCCGCGATCGTTGCAACGTAACGTCGCGAATATGGTTGCGCTGCGTCAGGTCGTCGGTTATCCTGTTCACAATTCCTTCCAGTGCGTCTACCACGGTCTCGCTCCTCTCTCACCTCAAAAGCCCCACAGCACCCTCCACGCTCTGGCCTACCTGGCCTCGTGGAACTCGACCATGCTCACCCGCCCCCACTGGCCCGCCACGTCGAACGGTAGCGAGGGCAAGTCCAGCAATGTCAGGGTGTATGTCACGGGGTTCGCCAGGCCATCGAAAGCAAAGTTGCCGGCGCCATCGGTCACGGCTACTGTCTTCCAGTCCCAGGCTTGAATCTGTACCCTGGTCCCCCCGACCCCTTTGTTGTCCTTGTCCAACACCCTACCCCGAATATACATCCGCCCCTGCTCTATCTCGATCAGATCGGCCAAGTCCCCCACAAATGTCCCGGCGGGGGCGTTGACCTGGGCGCCTGGGGTCAGCGTGGTGTCCGCAGCGGGCGGCGAGGGCTGCCTGCTGCAATAGGCGATGGTATCCTGGCGCTTGTCGAACAGGGCAGCACTGGGCACAATCTCCAGGGCCAGCCCGTATTGCTTCTCAGCCGCGCACCAATCCTCCCGCTCGGCCAGAAAATCGCCATAGTAGACATACGCGTCGTGGGTGCGCTGGCGAACGTCCTTGTAATTCGGAGCCATTTGGTACAGCGGCACGAGGTTCTCCAGGGTAGTGGCCCAGTCGGCCCCCCAATAGGCCATGCCGTTCATATACAACACAGCCAGCTTGCGGGCTTGCTGGACTTCGGCATTGTCGGGCTGCAACTGTAGCGCCCTGTCGAAAAAGCGCAGCGCCTCTTTCATGCGATCCTGCTGCAATAGCTCCTGGCCGCTGGCATAGTAGGCGCCAAACAAGATCTGATCCACCTCGGCGCGCCGATAGGTGGGGTCTCGCGCTATCATCTCATCCGCCAGGGTGAACACCGCCGCCCAGTCGCGATTCTCGTTCGCAATACGCAAGTCGTCGAACACCTTGGCGAGCGCCTGCTCATCCGAGACACTGGTCGCCGTGACAGTAGGCTCTGTCGCCACCTTCTGAACCTCACGGGCCTCGCTCAACTTGGCAATTGCCCGATCGTGCTTGGGTTCTAGCACCAGCACCGTCTCAAACTCGCGGATCGCCAGTTCTATCTCCCCCTGCTCCATATAGGCAATGCCCTTGTTGTAATGCTCTTCGGCAGCCTGATGCTCTACCTGCGAGCGATCCTTCAGCCCATAGTAGATGCCTGCTGCGCCCAGCCCCAGAATCGCCACGATAACCACCGTCGCAATAGCCAACACGGTCAGGCTCATCCCGCAGCCCTGCTTCTGGGTTTGATGCACCGGCGTCAGCGGACTGGTTGGCGTAAGCGGCTCCGCCTCGTCCAGCCGCAACGTCGCCCCGTCGAGCGATGGCTTGGCATACTCTAGCCTGCTACCGCAATTCGGACAGAACAGCGCCTTCCCACGGATTTTAAAGCCACATGACGGACATTCCATGCCTTCCTCCGAAACGTCACACCTCGTAGGATGCGATCACCCGCCCCGCATCATCCACTATACGGACGGTGGGCCTCGTCCCCATGTTCCAGGCGATATTGCCACATATCGCCACATGGGAGGCGTCCGGGCGAACCACAACATCCTCTCGGAGCAGTTGTTGATCTCCCTGCGTCACCAGCAGCGTTCCCCTGAACGGGCGCGGCGCGGCAACCACAACCCGCAGCGCGTCCCCCTCTCGCGTAACGGACAGAGCCACCTCGTCCGTGGCGAGCGAAGGGCCGCCAGAGCCGGACAGCACATACCAGAATTCATCCCAGGTCACGCTGGCATTAGCGGCCAGGGTAGTGTAATCCCAAAAAGTGGGCGTCAGTCCGCCCCACATCTCGACATACTGCGAGCCATCGTCCGTATAGGCGCCCACATCCCCAAACCCGCTCCCGAAACCGAACAGCTTGGCCCCCTGAGCCAGGTCAGGCGGGAAGGTACGCACCATGCCCAACTGCGCGGCATCGTCATAGACAGCCGTAAAGGGCGCCCTCAAGTTGGGGGCAAAAAACCCGAGCCAGTCGCGCCAGTTGCCATACTGGGCCATATCGCGCCCATCGTGAACGGGCCAGGCCATCACCCCATGCGCGTCGGGCAGCGCCGAGTCGCCCCGGCTATGCACGATCACCTCCGAAGTGGGGTAGTAGAAACGCAAACTCGGCTGCACCCCATGACCGCCCGGCGACAGCATCGCGTTCATCCAGAACTGCAACGCCCGCGCCTCGGCGTTGGGGTTGTGCAGCGTCGAACGCAAATGGAACCCCGCTTCGTTGGGGCGCAGGGTAATGGCTACCCGCGCCTCGATGTTGCGGCTCGCCTCGGTAATGCGCATCGTCACCGTGGCGCTGCCGTCCGCCCCCTGGCTGACCGTCGCGTCCCACGGCTCGGCGGTCACATAGCCATGCTCATCCACCGGCAGACAAAACTCCATCCCGCCCACAGCCAGCCACCATCCCTGATCGAGCGGCCCCCAATGGGTGGGCTTGATGACGCGGTTGTTGTAGAACAACACCTGCCCGGTGGGCAAGTAACGGGCCTGATAGACCCGCCCGCCCAATTCGGGCATGAGCGTCAATTCAAGATATTCGTTGCGTAGCACCAACACTCGAAACGCGCGCGGCCTGGGGCCACCCACCTGGTCACGGTGTAACAGGGGATAGGGCTGCCCAGCCCCCTCTGGGTCGGTATAGAGCGCCTGTTCATAGGCGTAGGTGTCTATGGTGATCTCGTCCCAGTGCGCGCTAACCGGCTGGACCGGAACGCGCGTCATCGTCGGCCTGGGCGTGGGCTGTGGCGACGTTGTCGTCGCCGACGTTGTCGTCGCCATCGCTGTCGGCGGTATCTCGGTGGGCGCGGGGCTGGGTAGCGCGGTTGCCGTCGCGGCGACCACCACAATCGTAGCCTGCGCGCGCCCCTCGTTCCCCGCCGCATCGCGGGCCGTCACCACCAGCTCGTGCTGGCCCGGCTCCAGGAGCAGCGTGTTCACGTTATGCCGCAGCGACGCCTCGCCGACCTGCTGCACCGGTTGGTCATCCACCAGCAGTGCCATCTCCACCACAGCCACATTGTCCTCCGCCGTGGCGACGACCTTTAGCCCGGCGTCCGCCACCACCGACGCGGGCAGTTGCTCCAGCGTCACACGCGGCGCGGCCTGGTCGTCTAGCGTCTCCGAGATGACCATTTCCTGCCCCGGCCCCACGGCGACCAGCAGGTCCAGGGGCGCGCATCCGGCCTTTTCCAGCCGCAGGCGGTGTTCGCCCGCGCTAACCGTCAGGTCGAGCGGTGTCAGCCCCCGGTCCTCATCGTTCAGATACACCCGCGCTTGCGACGGAGTAGACTGCACCCGCAGCAAAGCTGGCGCGGGCGTCGCGGATAGAGCGACCTCTTGCGGGGCCAGCGGCGTAGGGGTTGCCAGCGGCGAGCCGCAGCCAACGGCCACGGCCAACAGGCAGGCGCTCAGGAATAGCCGCCAGGCGACACGGCCCGGCCAGCGCCCTCCCCAGTTGCTCAGCGCCGATTTTCGATAGCCCATGATGGCATTATAATGGACAATGGGAGCAGTGTCCAAACGGATAGAGCCACAGCGGACGGCCCGACCCTGAAAGCGCCAGTTTGCTATCTTGGTTTCGCATGTTATAATTTCGTATCGCCCTCGGCACCCTCCGAGAGCGACATCACCATCATCGACTGTCTAACCGGCGCCCGCACACATCGCCGCTAACCAACGGGATCTGCTCATGTATCTGGAAGACCGGAGACGGAAAAAGCGTTCGTTCTGGCCCTGGGTGCTCTCTTTTATCGTGGCCTTTGCCGTGGCCTGGCAGCTCTACGCGAAACAGGTAGAGATCATCGAGGCCGTGCGCGGCCCCCTGCCCACCCCCACCCCCACGGAAATCAGCGCCGTCGAGTATGTCGCCGTGGGCGACGACCAGTTCATGCAGGGCAAATATGACGACGCTCTCGCCGCGTATGTGCGCGCCACCGAGTTGGACCCCACCCTGGCCGTGGCCTATGCCCGCTGGAGCCGCATCCTGACGCTGCGCCACAAAACCGACGAGGCCGTCCAGGTCGCCAAGCGCGCAGTCGAACTGGACGCCGAATCCGCCGAGCATCAGGCCATGCTCGCCCTGGCCCTCGATTGGAATGGACAGGTGGCCGACGCGATGGCCGCCGGGCTAAAAGCCACCAAGGTTGACCCCGAATACGCCTTGGGTTATGTCTATCTATCCGAAGCCTATGGCGACTATGGCCGCGTGGGCGACGCCATTGAAATGGCCAACAAGGCGTTCGAGCTAGACCCGGAAAATGTGTTCGTCGCGCGCAATATGGGCTATATGTACGAAATACAAGGCCGCTATCAGGACGCCATCGCCCAATACAGAGCCGCCACCGAGTTGAACCCCAATCACGCCTTCCTGTACCTGGACTTGGGCCGCAACTACCGGGTGTTGGGCCGGGTCAACGAGGCCATTGATAGCTTTGAGCGGGCCACCGAGGTAGACCCCGGCGATAGCCAGGGCTTTGACCAGCTCGGCTGGACCTACTTCAGCCAGGGAATGTATGACGTGGCTATCACGGCGCTGGAAAAGGCCGTGGAGGTCAACCCCTCGCACGCTTCCGCGTTCGGGCATCTGGGCCTCGCCCAGTTCATGCGGTACAACTATGAGGAAGCGATTGAGTACTTTACCAAGGCCGTCGATCTGGGGGCGCAGTCGGAGGAATACTACTATCAATTGGGGCTTTGCTACTCCTACCTCGATGAATGCGACCAGGCCATCCCCTGGTTCGAGCGGGCTTTGCAGCTAAACCCCAATTCAACTATCGCGAAACAAGGATTGCAGGGTTGCCAGTGATCATTGGTCGCTCCAACCCCGCTGCACGGGAGGTTTTTGCATGAAACGCGGTTCACTGTCCACCCGCCAGGCTTTGCTGTGGATCATCAGCCTGCTCGTGGTGGCCAGCATGGTTTGCAGCTTTGTCACCTATCTCCAGCCGCCTCGACCCGAGCCGACGCCGTTGCCCACGCCGCAAGGGGTAACCTTTGAACAAACGGCGACGCCTGCTCCCACCAGCACGCCCACCGCCGCGCCGCAGCCCACCGCCCAGCCGGCGGCCCCGCCATCGGACGGCTGATACACCACACAACGCATACCGCGAAATTGCACGAATCCGCAGGTTGTGCTATACTACAGCGCGTTGAGGGTGCGTGGCTCAGTTGGTTAGAGCGCACGGTTCACATCCGTGAGGTCACAGGTTCGAGTCCTGTCGCGCCCACCAAGAGACCTTGTGCCAGAGCGTAAGAGCGCCTGCACAAGGTCTTTTCTTTTCCCCCATCCCCCCGTTTTCTCACTTGGCAAGCAGCCCCTTCCCGACCATAATACCATTGAACCCGACGAGCAACCCGTGTTTATTCATCCTGCTTGCATGGAGGGCACAACGATGAGCAAATTCAAAGTTGGTTTCATCGGAACGGGGCGCGTCCCCGAAAAACCCAGTGTGCTGGGCTACGCTATGGCCTACCGGCACGCCGAAGCATACAAGGCGCTGCCGGACGATTGCGAGATGGTGGCCTGCGCCGACATCGTAGAGGAAAACGCGCAGGCGTTTGCCGCCCGCTATGGCATCGCGCACACCTATACCGACTATCACCAGATGCTTCAGAACGAGGAGCTGGACATCGTCAGCATCTGCACCTGGCCCAAGCTGCACGCCGAAATGACCATCGCCTGCTGTCTGGCGGGAGTACCAGCCGTGCATTGCGAAAAGCCCATCGCGCTAACCTGGGGCGAGGCGCGTAAAATGGTCCACATTGCCGCGCAATATGGAACCCGCGTCACCTTTAACCACCAGCGCCGCTTTGGTTTCCCGCTGCGACAGGCCCGCGAGATCGTCCGCTCTGGCGCTATCGGCCCCCTGACCCACATGGAGGCCCGCGTGGGCGATCTGTACGACGGTGGAACCCACTGGATTGACCTGTTGAGCATGTTCAACGAAGAGACCCCCGCCGAGTGGGTTATCGGCCAGATAGACGTTCGCCAGGAAAAGCTGGCCTTTGGCGCGCCGTTGGAGAACCAGGCCATCTGCCACGTGAAATATCGCAACGGCGTTACCGCCCTCATCATGACCGGCAGCGAGGTGCAGAGCTTTGGCCCTCCCTTCCGGCTGCAAGGAACCAGGGGCGTGGTCGAAGTGGGCTGGGGCCTCAACCCAGGCCCCATGCTGCGCTATCGCAGCGACGACATGCCCGCCTGGGAAGTGGTAGATACCCAAGGGGAACACCTGCACGGGCCGGGATACATCGAGCGAGCCATCGCCGATGTCGTCAACGCACTCAAGACCGGCGGCGAGTCCGAGTTGAGCATCCGCCGGGCCATCAACGGCACCGAGATCATCTTTGCCTGCTACGAGTCCAGCCGCCGCCGCGCTCGCATAGACCTGCCGCTGGATATTGACGACTCGCCCATTGTCTCCATGATCGCTTCCGGCGATCTGCGACCCGCGCCTCCCCGCGCCTGAGGCCGCCCGACAACCGCGCCACAACCAACAGGGAGGGGATCTGTCTATTCCCTCCCTGTTCTGCTGCTTGATGCGGCAATGCCCATCACGGCACGCGGCGCGGCTCCATTGCCGCCAGCCAGCGCGCCACTTCTCGCGGGCTACGCAAGCGCCATACCCGCAGATGGCTGTACTCCGGTTGCCGCACAAGCTGCGGGTAGGTCTTGCGCATCTGGGCATGCGTCTTGAGCGCCCACAGAAACAGCGAGTCTCGGCTCAGGAATTGCCCCTGGAAGGTCTCGCGGTTCCCATTCCACAACTCTTCGCGGCTGACCACCCGGCGCACGCTGCGCTTCATCAGACGCCACAGAATCAGGGGCAGCGGCAAATCCAGCCAGACCAGCGTGTCCGCCTGCGTCCAGACGATGTCACGTACTTTGGAGTAATTCCCATCAACCACCCACCGCTCTCCGGCCAGGGCTTGCCGCACCCGCTCTCGGAAAACATCCAGCTCCGCCATCGTCCAGTTCGGCCCCCAGTGCAAAGCATCCATCTCTATGGCTGGCGCGCCCAGCCGCTCGCCCAACTGTTGGGCAAAGGTGGTCTTGCCCACCCCCGACACGCCCACCACGACGACCCGCCGGGGCGGCATCCCCTCCGCCTGGCTGGCGTTCGCAACCAGGCCATCCTTCCGTTCCATCATGAACAGCGCATCTCCTCGCAATGTCTCCACGTCCGTCGGCGCAGTGGCGCGCCATCATCCGCACATTATACCCCCACACGGCCAACTCGCCATCTATACCCCCGTTCGCGCCCGAGTCCGGGATACTGTCCATACATATAAAGACCGTCTAATATAGACATATTTGCGATTGCAAGGCCGCAGTCTATAATGATTTTGCATCCATAGCCATGCAAAACAATTCAATAGGCGCAAGAAAAAAAGAGCCTAAATCAATTGCAGGAGGCAACACATGGCTGACTTGGCACTGCGACAAGAAGGGGAGTTGGACCGCAGCGGGCAGGAGGTGACGATACGCACCATGCGCGCCGAGGAAAAGCCCCAGGTGCGGCGGATCGCATTCCGCGCATTCTCGTTTCTGGTGCGGCTGATCTTTTCGTGGGGCGACACGGTGCTGGTGGCCGAGCGCGCTGGTCAACTGGTGGGCGGCATTGTGCTCAAGGTATTCCCGCTGGCGCGTGGCCGCAAGGCCGGGTTTGTTGCGTGGCTATTCTCCGACCCCGACGCGCGCGGGCTTGGGGTGGGGCAACGGCTGGTAGAGGCCGCGATGGCCTACTTTGACGCCAAGGGCTGCGATGAGGTGATCGCCGGTATCGAGGGGCATAACACCAGTTCCAGCAAGCTGTTCGCCACGCGCGGCTTTGGCCCGCTCTCGCCAGGGGAGCAGTGGCGGCGCTATGGGTGGCAACTGCCGTTGATCTGGTGGCGCACGTTCCACCTTACCGATGTCGGGCATCTCTTCTGGGTCAAGCCAGCCGCGACTCAGGAGGACAACCCGGCGGCCCAGTGGTGGGGCAGCCTCCTGCTCAACGTGCTGATAACCTGGATCAGCATTCGCGTCTGGAGCGAAACGGACTGGAAAACGTGGGCGGTTGTGCCAGCGACAATAGTTGTGTTGCTGGGGGTGCGGCGATTGGGCATGTGGCTGGCAGCGCGCGCCCAGGGGCTAGAGGAGCGCTATCGAGCATGGGAGTCGGGCTTTCCGCTCAGTCTGGCCATCGCCCTGGTCTTGCGTGGGCTGTATATCGTGCCGGGGGGACTGTATCCCAAGGGAAACGACTGGCGCTATCGCGATCTGACGCCCCAACTGGGCCGAATGGCGTTGGCAGGCGTGGCGGGGCCGCTGGCTCTGCTCTGGTTGGCGCGTGGGTTGGCCGGGGTGCCAGCGGTGAGCGCAGTGCTGCCCATCATCAACTATGTGGGATTTTCGCTGATAATATTGGATGTGCTGGTGCCTTTTTTCCCGCTGGCCTGCTTCAATGGGCGGCGACTGTGGGATTGGTCCCCGGTGATTTGGGCAGTGGTGGCCGCCATCGTGGTCGCGTTGGTATGGATTATCTGACGCACGCCAAGAGCGTCGGCATCTACTAGAGCGAGAAGACATAGCGCCCGCGGGTCGGGCTGCCTGTGGCTATTGCAACGCAGCAATAAAGAGAAACGGGAACACAGCGCCCACAAACTCTTGTGGGCGCTCTTCTTGGGGAAGATGGCCACAGTTCGCAATCACCTGCAATTGCGCGTTGGGCAGCGCCTCCGCCAGCCGCAGGGTTTCCTCTGTCTCGACAACGCGATCATTGTCGCCAGTGATCAGCAAGATGGGGGCCTGAATTTCGGACATCTGCGCGCTCAAGTCCAGCGGGCCGCGCGCCACCACCAGTTCCCACAGGGCGCGGTCCCAGTTCTCGCACCGCAAGGGCTTGCGATAGCTCGCCCGTACCTGCTCGGTGATGGCCGAGGGGTCATACCAGGCCGTGGTGAGCATGCGCTCGCCCCATTGGCTGATCGAGCGCATCAGCAGCGGCCCGAACCAGCGCAGTTGGCGGCTTGCCAGCAGCGGCCCCACCCATCGGGGCAACCCCACCTGGCTCTGTACGGCAGGGGCCACCAACACCAACCCCTGCACCCGTTCGGGGTAGCGCAGAGCCACGGCAGTCGCCACCGCGCCTCCGGCAGAATGCCCCACCAGCACGGCCTTTTTCACGCCCAGTTCGTCCAGCAGGCCCACAGTCAGGTCTGCCTGGGCCTCTACGCTGTACGGGCTGGCGCCTTCCCATTCGCCAGGCATAGGCCGCTGGGTCAGCCCAAAGGCGGGCCGGTCAAAAGCGATCACCGTCCCCATGCGGCTCAGTGGCTCCATCACCTCCCGCCAGGAATAGGTGCTGGCCCCAAAGCCATGCAGCAAGACCATCACCGGCTCGCCTTGCCCCATCATTTTGTAATGTACCTGGATGCCCCCCACCTGCCGAAAGCGGCTGTCTGGGTCGGCCAGTTCCGCCGGGGGCACGGTGCCCCCGGCCTGGGGAGCAGGCAGGAACAGCGGGACAGCGACAATCACCAGCCCCATCACAATCACTACCGCCACAACTCCTCGCACGATCGGATGCACGTTCATTCAATTCCCTCCGCCATTCTCCGGGGGAACATTGCCTCGCAGCAGAGTGCGCCATGTAAACGCCACCACCCACGCCATCACTGCCGCCGCGAGCGTGCCCGGCGCCCACGTTCCCAACACCTGCAACAGCACGCTGCCCACCGCCGGGGAAACAACCCGCGATAGGCTCTGCAAGGAGGAGGAGAACCCCAGCATGCCGCCCACCTCCTGGACATACACCGCTTTGGTCAGCAGGCTGCTCAACAAAGTGTTGATGCTGCCACTGGAAAGGGCCATGAACGCCAGCACCACCAGCAGGAACGGCACACTCGGCGCAAACGCCCAGCCCAACAACGTCCCCACCATGAGAATCATTCCATAGAATACCAGCCGCATCTCTGCGAAGCGGGCCGTCATCCAGCCAATCCCCACCCCTTGCACCAGCGCGACCAGCGCGCCCACATAGGTCAGGATGTCCCCCGTCTGCCGCACGTTCAGCCCCAGGTGGAGCCGCGCATACAGCGGAAACAGCGATTGAAACAGGGTAAAGGCCAGACTGTAGAACAGCCTGATCTGCAACAGCGGCCCAACGCGCGGGCGCTGCATCGCCCCCCATGCGCTACGGAAAACCTGCCAGGGAACCAGCAGCAACGTGCGCGGGGTGATCTCCCCCTGTTCATCGGCCAATTGGGCGCGTCGCTCCGGGTCAAGGGATTCGGGCAGCCAGAGCGCCATGCTGATCAGGTTTAGCAGCGCCAGCCCCGCCGCCAGAAAAGCCGGGACCCCAAAGCCTAGCACGCTCAATCGTCCGCCCAGCGCCGGCCCAGCAATAAACCCCAGCCCAAAGGCCGCGCCGAGAATCCCAAGACCTCTGGCCCGATTCTGCTCGTCGGTAATATCGGTGACATAGGCTTGCGCCAGGGCGATGCTCCCGCCGAACAGGCCATCGAGAAAGCGGCTGATGAACATCAGGAACAGGGTATTCGCCAGCCCCAGCAGAACAAAGCTAATCGTGGTGGAGCCGATGCTAAACAGCAGCATCGGGCGGCGCCCCCACCGGTCGGACAGGTGCCCGATGATGGGCGCGCCAATCAGTTGGGCGAACGCGTTGGAAGCTACCAGCAGGCCGACCATCACCGGGCTGGCCCCCAGTGATCCGGCAAAAAACGGGAGGATGGGTACGATGAGGCTAAAGCCGAAAAGCTCAACGAGCACGAAAACGAATAACAGCGCCAGACGTCTCGTCGGCATGAAACCTTGTTCCCCTTCACACACACCATATTTGGCACTTGTGGGAACAAAGCATCAAGCGGACCTGCAATGCTAGCAAATCGCCGTGCCGCGCCTAGTCTAGCACACGCGCCACCGCGTAGCAAACAAAAGCATACACCAGGATGGGCGGTTGAAACCGCAGCAACTGTTGCCAAGTCCACCTTCGTGGACTGATCTGCAGTCGCCGAAGGGCGGCGCGGCAACTTGTTGGCGATGCAACGGTTGGTGCAGTTTCAACCGCCCATCCTAATGCCTGTTTTCATCAATCAACCGCCCATACCAGATAGCGCGGCTAGGCGATTGATGGCCATCAATCGCCTAAATCTTGCGCGAGGCTGGTTACATCGGGCGTAGACAGGAGCACCCGCCCCTTGTACACCACCCGCGTACCATTTGACATCGCTACCGAGCGCACCTGGCCGCCCACCTCGCGCACCACGACCTTCTCGGCGTCCGATTGGACGTCCCCAAGAGCATAAGGGCCGCCGGAACGCTGGAAAACCACCGTGTCCACGCGCTGCCCATCGGTGATTACCACCCCTTCGATGGTATCCCCTTTGAGCGGGGTCAACTGCCAGCCAATGGGCTGCTCTGCCCGCACCGGACTCAGCACCACCAGGAATTGGTAATCCGGTCCATAGACGCGCTTGCCCCCGCGGGCGTCCCATTGCGGATACGGCGGCTTGGAGGGAGACTCGTTCCAGATATGCACCCATTCGGGGTACAGGCTCATGGCATACGCTTCCCGAATCTCGGACTGCTGATAGGCCGCCGCCCGCGCCAACCTGTCAGGGAAGCGAACAGTCCAGCCAGCAGGATGCACCGGCTGCACGATCAATTTCGCCTTCTCGCCCCGCACTTCGACGTGCGTCCCGGCGTCGTGCATAGGTACCGCGCTGTGCAACATCCACTGAAGATGGCGCTGCACCCGCGCCCCGTTGGTCAGCAGGTTGTCATACACCACAAACCGATCCGGCGGCAAGAACACGATCTCGCGCCAGCAACGATCCAGCATATCCCCATAGGCCGTCGTCGCGTCCCCGCGAATCATGTGAATGCCGTCGCAATGGACATACTGCTCCAGCAGCGAATAGCAGTCGCCGCCCTCACGCGGGTCATAGCTCATCCGATAGCGCGGGGCCTGTCGCTGGTCCGCCCCATCCACCACAATGCAGTTGTGCCACGCGGTGGAAATCTGCGGCTCGACCACCTTGAAATAGTGCGGCGAGTATCCCCACGACCCGTGGTCAATAGCCAGCCGCTCGCCATAGGCGGCAATGGTAAAGGCGTTCAGGTCGAGGTGACAGTGCGACCAGCTATTGGACCCCCCGTGAAAGTGCATATACACCGCGTCGCGGTCCCATCCCGAGCGGAAAGTAGCCAACTGGACGCTGCGAAACAGGCGGCACGGGGGCAGGGTATCGGGCGGGGTCTCTGGCACCGTCGGGTCGTAGAAAATCAGGTCGAACACGCTCCGCTGCCCCGGCGCGCTCTCGTACACGCGATGCGTCTGCCATTGGGCAATGCCATCTCGCGCCTCGCGGGCCAGACCGCTCAAGAGAGTGCTACCCGACAGGCCAGGGTAATGGCTGTCGCCGATGGGGGTGCGCCCCGACAGATCGGGGAGGGTCTGGTATAGCGGGAACAGGGCGCTCTTTTTCCAGAACTCGTACTCGAACAGGCTTTCGCCGGTCACATTCCGCAGTTCGGTGGCATATTCGAGAATGCTGGCATAGCAGCCCGTGTAATAGCTGATTCCCTCAATGCCAGCGCCTTCTTCCCCGGCCAATTCGAGCATCTTTATCATGCGATCAGTGACAAACTCGATGCGGGGGCGGGCCACCTCTGGCCGAGAAGGGAACAGGGCCAGCGCCGTTGCGCCCAGGCCGTGCATCAGATGGCTGGTCCAGTTCGAGTTGTAGGCGCTGCCCCACCAAGCCCCAGCTTGCGCGTCGGCATAGATCACGCTGCCCCGCGCTTCCAGCGTGTTCAGGATGCGCTCTCGCTCTTCTGGCGGCAGGAACTCGCCCAGCCAGCCGAGGGTAACGCTCATTTCAATGCACAGCGAAGCAAAACCCAGATCGGCATGCAGCTCTGGGTAAATCCAGCGATGCACCGGGTTGTCCCACTCGGCCTCGTCGCAGATCGCCAACGCAATCTGCCGGGCGCGCTCGCCCCAGCGCCCATCGCCGGTAAGGGCGTAGGCGAACGCCTGGGCCAGCATTTCGCGAGAGGCGGCGGCCACCTGGTTATAGTGTTCCCCCTGCGCGGCCACAGACCGGCTCATGCGCGGGCCATCCACATCGGACAGGATGGGCTGCGTCAATTGCTCCTCGCGGGCGGCCAGGAATTGGGGCCACCACTCGCGGAAATAGGAGTGCTGGGCCTTTTCCAGCAGTTGCTCTCGATCACGCAGGACTCTGTACAGATCAACGGTATCGTAGGCGTTTGCTGCCACAGTTGATTCTCCTTTGCACTGGCGCATGGATTCTAGTGTGCGGTGGCTATTCTAGAACAGCGTATCAGCGGGCGCAACCCGCTGGCTATGGGCGGATCAGCACCTTCAGCACGTTGGCGCTATCATCTCGCAGCAAGCACAACGCCTCTTCCAGGCGCTCCAACGGCCAAACATGCGAGATCAGCGGCTCTG
>JAAYXX010000224.1 GCA_012515695.1 Chloroflexota bacterium | reverse complement strand
CGTTGCCAACGATCCGACCCCGGTTTTGCCACCGGCCGTCCTGATCTTGCACCCGTGGAGGCTGCGCGCATACAGTTGCCTGCACGTAGGCAGCAAGAGACCATTCGTTGGGAGGTTCATTGTGGCTGTCCTGGTCGTAGGTTCCGTGGGACTCGATAACGTCGAAACCCCTACGGGCAGTCGGATCAAAACGCTGGGAGGAGCCTGTACTTATTTCGCCACCGCCGCGAGCCTATATGATCGCATCAGCATCGTGGGCGTTGTAGGGACAGATTTTCCCCAGGAACATCTTGAATTTCTTCAGTCGCGTAACATCGACCTGACTGGGTTGCAGATCGTCGAAGGCAAGACCTTTTTCTGGGCCGGACGCTACGGCCAAGACCTGGACGATGCCCAGACGCTGGATACCCAACTGAACGTTTTCGCGGATTTTCACCCCATCGTGCCCCCAGAATTGGCCCAAACCGAGTACGTCTTTTTGGCCAACATTGACCCTGACCTGCAAATCGAAGTATTGCAGCAGGTGCCCAGGCCCAGGCTGGTGGCCCTCGACTCGATGAACTATTGGATCACCTCCAAACGCGAATCGTTGGCGCGTGCCTTCTCGATGGTAGACGTGTTGTTGCTCAACGCTACCGAAGTCAAGATGTACGCCCAGGAGCCAAACCTGATCACCGCCGCCCAGAAAATCCTGGCAGAAGGCCCCAAGGCGATCATCATCAAGCGAGGCGAGTTTGGCGCCATGCTGCTCACCCGTGGCGAGGAACTTGGCGAGAGCCTGTTCCTGACCCCGGCTTATCCGGTGTCGCGGGTGGTAGACCCTACCGGCGCGGGGGATACTTTTGCCGCCGGATTCATGGGCTACCTGGCCCGCAACGGGGAACTCTCGCTGGAGGCGCTGCGTCGGGCCGTGGTCCACGGAACCGTGGTGGCTTCGTTCACCGTCGAAGATTTCAGCGTGGACAGGCTGCGTACGCTGACCCCGGAAGAAATACAGGGGCGCTATGACCATCTGCGCTATCTGACCCATTTCGAGCCTCTGGACGATATCCAGTGCCAGAGGTTCCGCCATTGGATTCACTAATTGATGAAAGGAACAAACGTGACCAAGCCATACGACGTCCAAGACCTCAACCTGGCCCAGGAGGGGCAAGCGCGCATCCTGTGGGCGGAACAGGAGATGCCCGTCCTGCGTAGCATTCGAGAGCGCTTTGAGCAGGAAAAGCCGCTCAAGGGTATACGCCTGGCGGCCTGCCTGCACGTAACCACCGAAACAGCCAACCTCATGCGCGCACTGCAAGCGGGCGGCGCCGAGCTGGCCCTGTGCGCCTCCAACCCGCTCTCGACCCAGGATGACGTGGCGGCGGCCCTGGTACAGGTGTACCACATCCCCGTGTATGCCATCAAAGGCGAAGGGAACGAGACCTATTACGAGCACATTAACGCCGTGCTCGATATCAAACCCCATCTGACGATGGACGACGGCGCGGATTTGGTGTCTACGCTACACAAGACCCGCCGCGAATTGCTGCCCACCGTCATCGGTGGCACCGAGGAAACCACCACCGGCGTGATCCGCCTGCGGGCGCTGCAAAACATGGGCAAGCTGGAATACCCCATCGTCGCCGTCAACGACGCGAACACCAAGCACCTGTTCGATAACCGCTATGGCACCGGCCAAAGCACAGTGGATGGCATCATCCGCGCTACCAACATCCTGCTGGCGGGCAAAACGTTCGTCGTCAGCGGGTACGGCTGGTGCAGCCGGGGTATCGCCATGCGCGCGCACGGCATGGGCGCGAACGTAGTCATCACCGAAGTGGAGTCTCTGCGAGCCTTGGAAGCGGTCATGGACGGCTATCGCGTCATGCCCATGATGAACGCGGCAGAGGTGGGCGACATTTTCGTCACCGCCACCGGCGACAAGAACGTCATTGACCGCCATCACTTTGAGCGCATGAAGGACGGCGCCATCGTCGCCAACTCGGGCCATTTCAACGTAGAACTCAACCTGACCGCCCTGGCCGATATGGCCGACGAGGTTGCGCAGGTGCGCGAGTTCGTCCAGCAGTACAGACTGCGCGACGGGCGCAAAATCTTTGTCCTGGGCGAGGGGCGGCTGGTCAACCTGGCCGCAGCAGAGGGACACCCCTCTGCGGTGATGGATATGTCCTTCGCCAACCAGGCTTTGGTCAGCGAATACATGGTCAAGAACTACGAGCGGCTGGAAAAAGCGGTCTATGGCGTGCCGAGCGATATTGACCAGTCCATCGCCCGGCTCAAGCTGGAAGCAATGGGCATCCAGATCGATACCCTTACAGCAGAGCAGCAGCAATACCTCGCTTCGTGGGAGTCGGGTACCTGATCGTAACTTGCCCTGTTCCGAGGCGTTCCAAAAATAGAACATAGCCTCAGCGATTTCTTGTAGAGAGGAAGAATAGAGTCATGAGCATGTTTCTGAACTCGCCCAAGTTCTTGTTCACCTCCGAATCTGTTTCGGAGGGGCATCCCGACAAGCTCTGCGATCAGGTATCGGACGCCGTACTCGACGCCATCTATGCCCAAGACCCCTTTGGTCGGGTGGCCTGCGAGTGCGCCGCGACAACCGGCTTGATCCTGGTGGCCGGAGAGATCACTACCTCCTGTTACGTGGATATCCCGGCTGTCGTGCGCGAAACGGTCAGACAAATTGGCTATACCAACGCCGAATATGGCTTTGACAATCAGACCTGCGGAGTCATCACCTCCATCAAAGAGCAGTCCCCGGACATCGCTATGGGCGTAAATCAGGCCCAGGAAGCCAAGTGCGGTGAGATGAGCGCCGAGGACGAAATCGAGCAGGTGGGCGCTGGCGACCAGGGAATGATGTTTGGTTATGCCTGCAACGAAACTCCCGAGTTGATGCCCATGCCGATCATGCTGGCCCAAAGGCTGGCCCGGCAACTCGCCATGGTCCGCAAGAATGGCACGCTGCCATATCTGCGGCCCGACGGCAAGACCCAGGTGACTGTCGAATACAGCTACGGGCGGCCTGTGCGAGTGGACACGGTGGTTGTGGCAGCCCAGCACGACCCCCAGATAACGCAGCAGCAAATCCATGATGACATCTGCGAGCATGTCGTGCACCAGGTAATCCCCGAAGAAATGCTCGACAAGAACACGCGGTTCTTTATCAACAGCACCGGGCGCTTTGTGATCGGCGGGCCAATGGGCGACGCCGGGCTGACGGGCCGCAAGATCATCGTGGACACCTACGGTGGCATGGTCCCCCACGGCGGCGGCGCGTTCTCGGGCAAAGACCCCACCAAGGTGGACCGTTCCGGCGCTTATGCAGCCCGGTGGGTCGCCAAGAACATCGTCGCGGCGGGCCTGGCCGAACGCTGCCAGTTGCAGATCGCCTATACCATCGGCGTGGCGCGGCCCGTCTCCCTGTGCGTGGAGACGTTCGGCACGGGCAAGGTCTCGGATGAGCGTATCGTCGAGCTAGTGCAGGATTATTTTGACCTGCGCCCCGGCGCCATCATCCAGGAATTGCGCCTGCGTCGGCCCATCTATCAGCCGACGGCGGCCTATGGTCACTTTGGGCGCACGGATATTGACGCCCCGTGGGAGCGCGTCGACAAGGCCGAAGACCTGCGAGAGGCAGCAGGGCTGTAGTCGCGCCATTCCGGCGCACTGTTTGGGCTGTAACCGCGCCATGCTGGCGCGCCAGCATGGCGCGGTTACCTGACGTACGATAGGAGGGACATACGCTGCGCGCGTTTATAACGGGTATTGCAGGATTCGCGGGTAGCCATCTCACAGATTACCTGCTCGCGCAGGGGAACATCCAGGTCTATGGGGTTAGCCTGCCGAGAGATGGCACGCGCAATCTGGAAGCCAATCTGGCCCGGATTGAGCTGAGTTTTGTCGATCTGGGCAACTATGAGGCGGTATACGAACTGCTGGCGGCAGTCAGGCCCGACTATATCTTTCACCTGGCGGCCCAGGCTTCGGTAGAGCGCGCCTGGCAAGACCCGGTGTCCACCCTGGTCAACAACATCAGCATTCAACTCAACCTGATTCAAGCAATCATCGCGCTCGAACTCGATGCGCGCATCCTGGTGGTCGGGTCCGCGGACGAATACGGCCTCGTGCAACCTGCCGACCTGCCCATCACCGAAGAGACTCCCCTGCGCCCACTGAATCCTTACGCCGTCAGCAAGATCACCCAGGATTATCTGGGCTATCAATATCATCTCAGCCACGGACTGCATATCGTGCGGGTGCGCCCTTTTAACCACATCGGCCCGCGCCAGGGGCCAGGGTTCGTGGTACCCGATTTCGCCAGGCAAATCGCTCTGATCGAAGCGGGCCTGCAAGAGCCGGTGATCAGGGTGGGCAACCTGTCGGCCCGCCGCGATTTCTCGGACGTGCGCGACATTGTGCGCGGGTATTACCTGGCTTTGCATGCAGGAAAACCGGGAAGCGTGTATAATCTAGGCTCTGGCGAGGCCCACTCTATCGAGGAGGTGCTGCAAACCCTGATCGAGTTGAGCACCGCTGTGATCCAGATTCAAGTGGACCCCGCGCTGATGCGGCCCAGCGATATCCCCGTCAGCGTGTGCGATAGCAACCGCTTCCAGGCCGACACCGGCTGGCAGCCAGAGTACAGCCTCCGCGCAAGTTTGCAGGCTGTGCTGGACTATTGGCGAACTCAGGCAGCAGACCCAGGCTCTATGGGTTTAGGATATCAACGTACAGGCCAACGTATCCAAAAATAGTATAGTAGGCAGGTATAGCATGAGTAAAAAGGCACTGATAACGGGTATCACTGGCCAGGACGGTTCGTATCTGGCCGAGTTTCTGTTGGAACAAGGGTATCAAGTTATCGGGATGGTTCGGCGGGCCAGCGTGCCTCATATGGATCGCATCCAGCATATCCTGGACTACCTGACCATCGTGCAGGGGGATTTGCTGGATCAGGTGTCGCTGATTGATATTCTGCGCGAACACCGGCCCCAAGAGGTGTATAACCTGGCTGCACAGTCCTTTGTGCCCACTTCGTGGGCCGAACCCGTACTGACCGGCGAGTTTGACGCGTTGGGCGTCACGCG
>JAAYXX010000223.1 GCA_012515695.1 Chloroflexota bacterium | reverse complement strand
GGCTTCTTGCAGCAGAAATATCCCGAACTGGTACCAGCCGCCAGGCGCGCGTATAAATGCTTTGAGCCTTACACCACCAGCCCTGAGGAATATGCCCGGCTCACCGCGCTCGTCCCCGAAAGCTGTGAGAGCGAGGTGGTCAAGCTTTTGGCGCGGATACGCCAGAACGTGCAGCCCTTCCCAGATGACGACGAATCCGCCTTCAGCGCCGAGATGAACGCGCTGGTCGCCGTAAACGCCGAGCGATACTATCGCGCCATGATCCACGGCGGAACCAAAACCTGGAACATCCGCGACATGCACATGATGGAAACCCTCGACCGGCTCATGCAGTTGCACGGCCCCCAGGCCAGGGGCATCGTCTGGGCGCACAACTCGCACGTGGGCGACGCGCGCGCCACCGACATGGCCAACGAGGGAATGATCAACATCGGCCAGCTTGCGCGAGAGCAACACAGGGAGGACGATGTCGTGCTGGTCGGCTTTTCCTCCCATCACGGCACAGTCATCGCCGGAAGCGAATGGGGAGCGCCCATGCAAACGATGGACGTCCCGCCCGCAAAAGAACACTCCTGGGAAGACATAATGCACCAGGGCAGGCTGCACGACAAACTGGTCATCCTGAATAACGTCCATAGCGCAGAGGCATTTCAAGAGCGAGACCACCGGGCCATCGGCGTCGTCTATGACCCCAGCCGGGAGGGCCTGGAGAATTATGTGCCCACCGTGCTGCCCGAACGCTACGACGCCCTGCTGCACCTGGACGAAACCCATGCCCTGCACCCGCTACACGTCACCCCCGTGCGCACCGCGCCACCCGACACCTATCCGTGGGGTTTGTAGGCCACGGCAAGGCACTATGCCCTGTAGCCGCGCTTGCCATAGCATGGGCAGCTACAAGAACGGCGTCGAAGGCATTGACGCGTACTGAAAACGCGATATAATCCGCATTGCTCATCGGTATCCGTCAGACAACCTCGTATTACCTCGCTCAAATCGCGCGCCAATGGCCGCGCACATCCTGTCGCCCGTTCGCTCCCCCTGAACACACACCCGCTTGCAGCAACGCAACGCAGTACGCGCCACATCACTTCCAGCCTGCACACACCACAAACGCCAGAAAAACGCTTCCCGCTCATGTCGGCCAGTTCGGGGCAAAAAGGAGGCAAAAGTGCCAGCGCCCAAGCCTGGCTATCGAACCGCAGAGCGACGCCGTCGCCGCGATAGCGAGCGGCCAGATCAACGGCAGCACCGCGATATCACCTGGACAACAGGAAAACTGATCGGCTATGTCGTTCAGGGCACAGACGGAACCATCGGGCACGTCAAGGATTTCTTTTTCGAGGATCAACGGTGGACGATCCAATACATGATCGTAGACACCGGCCCCTGGCTGCTTGGCCGCCAGGTGTTACTGGCGACAGCCGTGTTGGGCCGCCCCATCAGAGACGAACGCCGTATAACCGTCTCCCTGACAAAGCAGCAAATCCAGAATAGCCCGGACATTGACCTCCGAAGGCCGGTGTCTCGACAGCACATGCTGGACCTTCACAGCTACTATGGCTGGCCGCTGCCCATCTATTGGGGCAACATGGTCATCCCAGGGCAGCCCATCATGGGAGTCTACCCCGCCTCCCCACCTCCAAACATACCCCCCAAGCATCGCACCCGCAACCAGGGGGCAGATCCCCACCTGCAAAGCATCCGGGAGGTAGAGGGCTATCACGTCCATGCCGCCGACGGGAGGGTCGGCCACGTGGATGACTTTTACATCGACGAGGAACGCTGGGCCATTCGCTACCTGCTAGTCCATACAAGGGACTGGCTGCCAGCCAAAAGGGTGTTGATCGCGCCCGAATGGATCGAGCGCATCCGTTGGGCCGAATCGGAGGTGCAAACACGGCTGACCAAAGAAGAGATCAGAACCAGCCCTGCACATGACCCCGCATTGCCCATTACCCACCAGGACGAACTGGACCTCTACAAACACTATGGGCAACTGCCGTCGCAATGAACAGATCAGAGGGCGCAATAGCGG
Organism: Chloroflexota bacterium; assembly: GCA_012515695.1. GTDB lineage: Bacteria > Chloroflexota > Anaerolineae > UBA1429 > UBA1429 > JAAYXX01. Next base: position 1,190 of record JAAYXX010000223.1, on the reverse strand, counting down.
GCGCAGAGCGGAAACCGAAACTGATCGCACGATGAAACGCGCATGTATTCGGGGCATATGCAAATCTTGCGATCAGTGCAGGGGAAACCCAGACACCACGGCGGAAATCGCCGGGAAAGAAGGTGAAAGGTGTCTACGTCTGAGGCGATTGAGGAGGGCAAGGTCAAGGTTTGGATGGGTGGAAAAAAGCTCCAGGGAGGCTTTGCGCTCATCCGCACGGACCAGGAAGAGCCGCGTTGGCTGCTGGTCAAAACAGACGACGAGGCAGCCTCGCCGGGGGTTGAGCCTGACCCAGAGATCACCCAGGACGCGGATTCCGTCCTGACAGAGCAACCATTGGAAGAACTCGAAGAATCGAGCGCCCCCGCATGACGCTTCGAGGCACGCATGGGTCAGGCAGCCTGACTGGCAGCGAGAACCAAGTGAAACGGCTAGATTGATTACAGGAGGTGAGCCTTGGCAAGGGTAGCAATCAATGGATTGGGAAGGATCGGCAGAGCCGTCTGCAAGATCATCCTCGATACCCCCGACCTGGAACTCGTGGCCATCAACGACATTGTGCCCGCATCCAGCCTCGCCTATCTGCTGGCGTATGATACCGTCTATGGCAGGTACGACAAATCGGTGGCCGCCGAAGGGGATAACCTGGTCATCGCCGGGAAACAGTACCGGGTGTTCAGCGAGCAAGACCCCGCCGCGCTTCCCTGGGGCGAGTTGGGCATTGACATCGTGATGGAATGCAGCGGCGCATTCACCAAAAAAGAGGGCCTGCAGAAGCACATCGAGGCCGGGGCTAAATACGCCATCCTGTCCGCCCCCAGCAAGAGCGACGATATCCCCACCGTCGTGTATGGCGTCAACCGCGTCGGCGACCCGTCCGTGCGTATGATCTCTACCGCCAGTTGCACCACCAACTGCATCACCGTAGTGACCGAGATCATGGGGCGAAAAATCGGCATCAAAAAGGCCGCCCTGACCGCCGTACATGCCTTTACCGCCAGTCAATCGCTGGTGGATGGCCCCAGCAAATCGCCCCGCCGGGGCAGGTCCGGCGCGGCCAACCTCGTGCCCACCAGCACCGGCGCGGCCATCGCCACCACGCGCGCGCTGCCTCAATACGAAGGATTGTTCGACGGGGTGGCCGTGCGCGCACCAGTCATCTGCGGGTCCATCTCGGACGTTATTTTCGT
>JAAYXX010000222.1 GCA_012515695.1 Chloroflexota bacterium | reverse complement strand
GATGGCCCGGTCGTAGGCGTTGCGGTGGCCGCGCTGCATAATCACCTGGTTCTTCATGCCGGTGGTGTCGGGCAGGCGGCTCATCCGCTCAGGGTCGGCGCCCGCAATGCAGGCCGCGGTGATTTCGGTCAGGGCTGCCGCGCAACCGGAAGAGATATAGCCCCATTCGGCGCCGGTAAGCTCGGCGAGCCGTTGACCAACCTTGTCCATCAGGTCATCCATGTGGACATAATGGTTGGTCGCCTCGGCCATTGCGGCCACCACGGTGTCTAGTGCCCGCGAGCCGGTCAAGATCGTATACGTGCCCTGGCAGTTGATCAGGGTGCGCGCCCCGATGCTCTCGAAAGTGGGAACAGGCAAGGACGATCGGGTGCTGGTGCTGGGTGACATGGTGTTTATCCTTTGGGATATGATGGATTTGTGCGCGTGCTAGTCGCGTGACCCTCTCTGTAACAAGGCTGTCGAGTAGAACTCGTAAGAGGCGGCTGTATCGGGCACATCTACCAGGTGGACGGTAAAGCGGGCCGGAACGCCGTTATCGGGCAGGTAGGTGGCGAAAAAGCCGCCATATGCCTCGGCGTAAGCCTTGCGTAGCCGCTTGCACTCTTCGGCGTAGCCGATGGGGTCCACCAATGGGTTGGGGCTTTTGGGCTGGCAACCAAAAGCGTGCACCTCGACGAAATCTATGTCCTTGAGGGAATCGCAGATGCCTGCGTCCTGAAGCCACTTCTCCCAGCTCTGGAACACCAGGGGAATCTCCTGATGGGGGTCCATCGAGACAAGCTCTTCGCGCCCCAGCACTCCCTTGGCCGAGTAGCCGCCGGTCAGCCCGGCAAAGTAGATTTTCAGGTCGCCGTCTGACAGCTCTTCCGTCACCAGGGCGGACAGGACGGGCCGCTCTCCCTCATAGTAGTAGGTCAGCTTGCCGCGCTTTTTGACATTGAATGCCATGTTGCATCACTCCTGATATATTGATGATAGATGAAAAGCACCTTCTTTATACGCGGGGAAGCGGGGAGAGTCAAGCCCGGCAGGTTGTGGACGAGGTGCGTGTGTACCCAATGAACGCGCCTCGCCTGTTCCCCCTTTGGGTCATTGGTCTGTCTATCTATAGAAGAGAGGTAACTTGCTTGTATGATGCAATTCTAACAAAATATTTACCTTTTCACAACCTTATTTATACCTTGGTGCTTTATAATAGGTTCTGTGTGATTGATCTTCACAGGTCATTCCGTGTGTATCGAGGGGCCAATCGGAAGTCAGGAAACCAGGAGCCTGCCAGGTGAACAGACCTGTCTGGCTGCCTGAATGTCATTGTTGCAGATGACACGCCGTTGGCAAGTTTTCATTCTTGATGCGCATCGCCGTCCTGGCAAAGCGACTGGCTTATGCCTGGATAGTGGCGACTTGGCACTCTAGGGCAGGTGCAACCTGGGTCCAATACCAGGCTGTCATTCCTCCGGGCGGGCAGTATTCCCGGAAACTGCCGCGCTCCCGTATGCGCTTTCTCCGTCAGACGATCTCCTCTCAAGACTGCTGTCCTGTTATGTCGCGAGAATGAGCTAATTTTGTCTGCTGGATGTTCAGTGTAGGGGGCGAATATGGCAACTCGGGTCGGTTTGGTGAATGGCCGCAAACTGACGGAGGACCGCCCGCTTACTGCAGGGCCAGTTGGCTCCGCTGCTGATGAGTATATCGAGTACCCGCTGTCTTATGGACAGCGGGCGCTCTGGTTTGTGCAACGGCTGGTCCCTGGGAATGCGGGGTATAACATTGTGCGCGCGGCCCGCATCCGCGACCTGGATATCCCCTCCCTGCAACGGACGGCGCAGCGTTTGCTCGACCGACACCCCACGTTCCGCACCTCCTTTACCATCCGCGACGGCGAACCTGTGCAACGCGCCCATGCCCATATGGAGGCAGCTTTTCGGGTGGTGGATGCATCCGGCTGGACCGATGCGGAACTGCAAGACAAGCTAGGCGAAGAGGTGGAGCAACCCTTTGATCTTGAGCGGGGGCCGCTCATGCGGGTTGCCGTGTTTCGCCGGGGGCCGTCGGATCATGTGGCAACGCTCGCCCTGCATCATATTGCCAGTGATCTTTGGTCGCTGGCGGTGCTGCTGTACGAGATCGGCGTCATCTATACCGCCGAGAAGAACGGAACGGACGCATCCCCCAGCCCGCCGCGCGGCGACTATGCCGAGCATGTGCAGGCCGAGCGCGAGTTGCTGGCCGGGCCAGACGCCGAGCGGCTGTGGGCTTTTTGGCGGGAGCAGTTGGCCGGGGAGCTTCCCGTGCTGGACCTGCCCGCCGACAGGCCACGGCTGGAAGTGCAGGGCTATCGCGGCGGGTCGCAGTATCACAAGCTGGGCGCCGAGTTGACCGCCCGCTTACGCGCCTTCTCCGAGGCGCGAGGCGTGCCGTTGTATGCCACCATGTTGGCGGCGTTCCAGGTGATGCTGCACCGCTATACCGGCCAGGACGATATCATCGTGGGCTATCCCAAGGCCGGACGCAGCCCCAAGTTCGCCCGCTCTGTCGGCTATTTTGTCAACCCCGTCCCCATTCGCGCCAGGCTTGACGGCGACCCCACGTTCAGCCAGTTTCTCTCCCAGGTGCATCGGACACTGGACGCCACTGCCGAACATGACGCTTACCCCTTTGGCCTGATGGTGGAGCGATTGCAGCCGGTGCGCGACCTGAGCCGCTCGCCCATCTTTCAGGTGATGTTCTCCTGGCAAAAGACCACTCGCTTGATGGATAGAGAAGAGTTTACCGCGTTTGCGTTGGGCGGGAATGGCGGGCAGATGCCGCTGGGGGAACTGCGCCTGGAATCGGTGGCGTTGGAGCGGCAGGTGTCGCCGCTTGACCTGACGTGGTTGATGGCCGAGACCAGCGAAGAGTGTATCGCTGCCGTCGAGTATAGCGCCGACCTGTTCGACAGGGCCACCATCCAGCGCATGTTGGGCCATTACCGCACGCTGCTAGAGAGCGTTCTGGCCGACCCCGACAGGCCGCTCTCCCATCTGCCTATGCTGACCCAGGCCGAGCGCGAGCAGTTTGCCGCCTGGAACGCGACGGCGCAGCCTTATCCCAGCGACAGGTGTGCCCACCAGCTTGTCGAGGAACAGGCGGCGCGCACCCCGCAGGCCCCAGCAGTGGCATTCGGGGGGCAAACGCTGACCTATGGCGAGTTAGAGCGGCGGGCGAACCAACTGGCGCATTATCTACAGGCGTTGGGCGTTGGCCCGCAAACGCCGGTGGGGTTGTGCGTGGAGCCTTCGCTAGAGATGATCGTGGGCGTGCTGGGTGTGCAAAAGGCGGGGGGCGCTTACCTGCCCCTGGACCCGACCTATCCCGCCGAGCGGCTGGCCTTTATGCTGGAAGATGCTCGCGTGCCGGTGCTGCTCACTCAACAGCATTTGCAGGGCGCGCTCCCTGCCCAGGAGGGGGTGCAGGTCGTTCGCCTGGACGCCGATTGGCCCACGATCAGCCAGGAGGACGAGGGCCGCCCGGTGTGCGCGGCCACTCCAGAGAGTCTGGCTTATATCATTTATACGTCTGGCTCCACGGGCAAGCCCAAGGGTACCATGCTGCGACACGCGGGGCTGTGCAACCTCTGCGCGGCGCTGGTTGACCTCTTTGGACTTGGGCCTGCCAGCCGTGTGTTGCAGTTCGCCTCCTTTAGCTTTGATGCTTCCGTAGCAGACATCTTTCCCACGCTGGCAGCCGGGGGATGCCTCTATCTGGCCCCACGCGAACAGATGATGCTACCCTCCGAACTGCACAGGCTGTTGAGGGAGTGGGAGATCACCGTGGTCACGCTGCCTCCGTCTATGCTGGCCTTACTGCCGGATGAGGGACTGGATGCGCTGGCGACGGTGGTATCGGCGGGGGAAAGCTGTTCGCGTGAGATTGCCGGGCGCTGGGCGCGGGGGCGTCGCTTCCTGAACGGCTATGGCCCCACGGAGACGACGGTGGGCGCGTCGTATTATCGCGTGGCTGAACTGCCCCCGACGGCGAGCACGGTTCCCATTGGGCGGCCCATTCCCAACGTTCAGATGTACATCCTTGACTCGCAGATGCGCCAGGTGCCGGTGAATGTCGCCGGAGAGTTGTACATTGGCGGCGTGGGGGTGGCGCAGGGCTACCTGAACCGGGACGACCTGACGGCGGAGCGGTTTTTGCGTGATCCCTTTGGCGATAACCCCGCCAGTCGCCTGTATCGCACCGGCGATCTGGCCCGCTATCTCGCCGACGGGAACATCGAATACCTGGGGCGGGTGGATCACCAGGTCAAGGTGCGCGGCTTTCGGGTGGAACTGGACGAGATTCAGGCGTTACTGGTCCAGCACGAGGCCGTGCAAGACGCAGTGGTGGTTGCGCAGCAGGATGCCACGGAAGCCGTCCGTCTGGTGGCCTATTATGTCCCGCGCAATGGGGCCACCCCGACGGGGAGCGGTTTGCGCCACTTTTTGCGGCGGCAACTGCCCGACTATATGGTTCCGGCGCTGTTCGTGCCCCTGGAGGCGCTGCCGTTAACGCCCAACGGCAAAGTAGACCGCAAGGCGCTGCCCGACCCGGATGGGTTGCGGCCAGAGCTGGAGGCGACCTTTGTCATGCCCCGGAATGAGGCCGAACGCACCATCGCGGCCATCTGGGCGGAGGTGCTGGGCGTGGACAAGGTGGGTGTGGAAGACAACTTTTTCGATCTGGGAGGGCATTCCCTGGCGGCTGCCAAGGTGTACGCTCGACTGCAAGAGACCTTTGAGCGGAGCTTTTCGATGGTCGAGTTGTTCAAGTACCCCACGGTTAGCCTGCTGGCGGAGTATATCAGCCAGCAGACCGGCGAGGCGACCCGGATGCAGTCGAGCCAGGCCCGCGCCCAGATGCAGCGCGAGGCGCTCCAGCGCCAACGGCGACACATGCGGGCCGTCCGGCAAAAGCGCTAGGCGGGCCATTTCCGGCGAGTGATGCAGAACCGCACACGATGGAGACAGGGGACTGTTTCCCAGTAGATAGAGAGCGGGAGCGCATATGACTGATTGGACGACGGTGGACGAGGTAGGGGGGCAGGAGATTGCCATCATCGGCATGGCGGGCCGATTCCCCGGCGCGCAGACCCTGGACGAGTTCTGGCACAATCTGGTCAATGGGGTAGAGTCCATCTCTACCTTTAGTGATGAGCAGGTGTTGGCCGCCGGAGTGTACCCTGCTCTTGTGGCGAGTCCGTATTATGTGAAAGCGGGCGGCGTGCTGAAGGACATCGAGTTGTTCGATGCCGCGTTCTTTGGCTTTTACCCGCGTGAGGCCGCGCTCACGGACCCGCAGCAACGCCTGTTTCTCGAATGCGCGTGGGAGGCGCTAGAGAGCGCGGGCTATGACCCCGAAGCCTACGATGGCCCCATCGGCGTGTATGCGGGCGCGGGCATCAGCACGTATCTGCTGTTCAACCTGCTCTCTAGCCAGCGCATCGAATCCACGGATCAGTGGGCTGTCGTGATGAACAACGACAAGGATTTTCTGCCCACCCGCGTTTCCTACAAGCTGAACCTGCGCGGGCCGAGCGTCAACGTGCAGACGGCTTGCTCTACCTCGCTGGTGGCCGTTCATCTGGCTTGCCAGAGCTTGTTGAGCTATGAGAGCGATATGGCCCTGGCGGGCGGCTCTACGATCCGCATCCCGCAGGAGCGGGGGTATTTGTACCAGGAAGGGGGCATCGCCTCGCCAGACGGCCATTGCCGCGCTTTTGACGCTCAGGCCCAGGGCACGGTGGGGGGCAACGGCGTGGGTGTGGTGGTACTCAAACGGCTGGCCGACGCGCTGGCGGATGGGGATTACATTCACGCTGTCATCAAAGGCTCGGCGATCAACAACGACGGCTCGCTGAAGGTGGGCTATACCGCGCCCAGCGTTGACGGGCAGGCCGAAGTGATTGCGCGGGCGATGGCGGTGGCCCAGGTAGACCCCGCGACCATCGGGTACGTCGAGTGCCACGGGACGGGCACGGCCATCGGGGACCCCATCGAGATTGCAGCGTTGACCGAGGCATTCCAGTCCGCCACAAGCCCGCGGCGACCTGCCGGGCAGTATTGCGCCATCGGCTCGCTCAAGACCAATGTGGGGCACATGGACACCGCCGCCGGGGTGGGCGGGTTGATCAAGGCGGCCCTGGCGCTGAAGCACAAGCAGTTGCCGCCCAGCCTGCACTATACCCGGCCCAACCCCAACATGGACCTGACCGCCACGCCGTTCTATGTCAACGCGCAACTGGCTGAATGGCAGGCGGACGGCGCTCCCCGGCGAGCGGGGGTGAGTTCCTTTGGCATTGGCGGCACGAACGCCCACGTCGTGCTGGAAGAAGCGCCCGCCCGCGAGCCGTCCAGCGCCTCCCGTCCCTGGCAGGCGTTGTATCTCTCGGCCAAGACCGAGACGGCTTTGGAGCAGGCCAGCTGGAACCTGACCGATTATTTGATGCAACACCCGGACGTGAATCTGGCCGACGTGGCCTATACCACGCAGGTTGGGCGGCGCGCCTGGGCGCATCGGCGGGTGATTGTCTGCCGGGACGTAGAGGATGCGCTGCGCGCGGTGCAAAGCCGCGACCCCAAGCGGGTGTTCACCGGCCACGCCGAGCCGGGCGAGCGCCCCGTGGCCTTTATGTTCACCGGCCAGGGCGCGCAATATGTGGGCATGGGCAAAGGGTTGTACGAGTCCGAGCCGGTCTTTCGGCAACAGGTGGACTATTGCGCCGACGCGCTGCGGGCGCACCTGGGGCTGGATTTGCGCGACCTGCTGTATCCCCCCCCAGAGCGGGCCGAGGAGGCGGCGGAACGCTTGCAACAGACGGCCATTACCCAACCGGCGCTGTTTGTCATCGAGTACGCGCTGGCCCGACTGTGGATGGCCTGGGGCGTGCAACCGGACGCGCTCATCGGCCACAGCATTGGGGAGTATGTGGCGGCCTGTCTGGCGGGCGTGTTCAGCCTGGATGACGCCCTGGCGTTGGTGGCTGCTCGCGGGCGAATGATGCAGGCGCTACCCGCCGGTTCCATGTTGAGCGTGCCTCTGGCGGAAGCGGAGGTGCGCCCGTGCCTGGATGAGCGGCTGTCCGTGGCGGTGTTGAACGCGCCGGGCATGAGCGTAGTGTCTGGCCCAACGGACGCTGTGGACGAACTGGCGCGACGGCTGGCAGACGCAGGGGTGGATTGCCGCCCCTTGCATACCTCGCACGCCTTTCACTCGCCGATGATGGACCCGATCCTGGACGCCTTTACCGAGCGGGTGGCCCAGGTCGAGTTGCATGCCCCCACCATCCTCTTGATCTCGAACGTTACCGGCACGTGGATGACCCCCGATCAGGCGACTGATCCCGCGTATTGGGCCAGCCACCTGCGCCAGCCGGTGCGCTTTGGGCAGGGGGTGGAAGAACTGCTCAAGGAGCCGAGCCGCGTGCTGCTCGAAGTGGGGCCGGGCCAGACGCTGACCACGCTAGCGCGCCGTCACCCGGCGGCCACTGCGGACCGGGTGGTGCTGCCGACTCTGCGCCATCCCAAGGACGAACAGCCCGACGCGGCCTTTGTACTGGGCGCGTTGGGGCGGCTGTGGCTGGCCGGGGTGCGAGTGGATTGGGCCGGGTTCTATGCCGACGAGCGGCGCTATCGGCTGCCTTTGCCCACCTACCCCTTTGAGCGACGGCGCTACTTTATCGAACTGGACCCGACCGGGCAGGCGCGGAAAGAGTTGCGCAAGGAACCCCGCGTGCAGGATTGGTTCTACCTTCCTTCCTGGAAGCGCGCACCGCTGCCCCGGCCAGCCGCCGAGGGGGAGGGGAACTGGTTGCTGTTTGGCGAGCTTGGCGGGCTGACGGCGCAAGTGGCCGACAGGCTGCAAGCGATGGGCCGACAGGCGATTACCGTGACGCCGGGCGGGCGCTTTGCCCAGACCGACCCGCACCATTATCTGCTGAACCCGCAAGAGCCGGAACACTATGAGCGGCTGCTGCGGGCGTTGGCTGCAACGGGGGCCGCCCCCGCCGGGGTCGTGTACCTGTGGGGGATGGGGCACGGCGAAAGGCCCGTTACGGAGGCGCTGGACGGCGGCTTTTATCCGTTGCTTTATCTGGCGCAAGCGATGGGGGCGGGGCAACCGGAGGCCGGGCCAGTCGAGCTTGTGCTGGTTACAGACGGCCTGCACGACGTAACAGGCGGCGAGTCGTTGTCACTGGGCGCGGCCCCGCTGCTGGCGTTGGGTCGGGTGATCGCGCAGGAATATCCGCTCGTGCGCTGCCGGGCGGTGGATATGCTGGCTGTGGAGGATGGGGCGAGGCTGGCAGACTGGCTGATTCGCGAATGCCTGTCGGGGGCAGATGCCGTTGTGGCCTATCGGGGCCGCCATCGGTGGGTGCAGGCGTTCGAGCTTATCCCTCAAACACAGGCGGCGCCAGGCAAGCAGGCGGCGCCAGGCGCGGGCCTGCGTCCGGGCGGCGTCTACCTGATTACCGGCGGCCTGGGGCGGATCGGGCTGACGTTGGCCGAGCAGTTGGCGCGGCGCGCACAGGCCCGGCTGGCCCTGGTGGGGCGCACCCCCTTGCCCCCGCGTGACGAGTGGGACGGCTGGTTGGCGGCACACGACGAGGCGGACGCGACCAGCGCCAGGATTCGGGCGGTGCGTGCCTGCGAGGCGTTGGGCGCGGAGGTGTTGCTGTTGCAGGCCGACGTGGCGGATCGGGCGCAGTTGGAGCAGGCGATAGCCGAGACGCAGTCCCGCTTTGGCGCGCTGCACGGGGTAATCCATGCTGCCGGGGTGGTGGGCGACGCGGCGGTGGCGTCGCTTCCGGCGACGGACCGGGCCGCCTGCGAGCGGCAGTTTCGCGCCAAGCTACACGGCTCGCTGGCGCTGGCCGACGCGCTGGCCGACAGGCCGCTCGATTTCGTGTTGCTCACATCCTCGCTGGCCTCGTTGCTGGGCGGGGTGGGGTTTGCCGCCTATGCTGGCGCGAATGCCTGCCTGGACGCCATCGCCCAGCAGCAGCGCCGCGCTACTGGCGTGCCCTGGATCAGCGTGAACTGGGACGGCTGGCGGTTTGCCGAAGAGCAGGGGCTACCCCTGGGCGGTGAGGCGGGGTTGTTCCTGACGCCGGAAGAGGGAGCGGCTGCCTTTGAGCATGCTCTGTCACTGCGCGAATACCCGCAGGTGGCCTGTTCCACGGGCGACCTGATGTTGCGCCTGGAGCGCGTGGTTGCGCGGAGCGAGCGGGCGGCGGAGCAGGCGGAGCAGGTCGGGGAGGCGGCTGTGCAGGCCCGGCCCGGCTTGCAGACGGAATATGCCGCGCCGCGCAGCGATCTAGAGCGCGCGCTGGCGGAAATGTGGCAAAAGGTGCTGGGCATCGAGCAGGTGGGCATCCACGACGACTTTTTCCAATTGGGCGGCGATTCCCTGCTGGCGACCCAACTCATTTCCCGCGTGCGAGACACGTACCGGATGGAGCTGCCCTTACGCAAGCTGTTCGAGGAGCCGACGGTGGCGGGGCTGGCCGCGCTGATCGAGGCGGGGCGCGAGGAGCAGGCCCACACGCCGAGTATGCAGCCGATTCCGCGCATCCCACGAGGGGACGAACTGCCGCTTTCCTTTGGCCAGCAACGGCTGTGGTTCCTGGATCGGCTAGAGCCGGACAGTCCCCTGTACAACAACTCGGCGGCGGTGCAGGTGACGGGGGTGTTGGACCCGGCCATCCTGGAGCGGTGCGTGAACGCCGTCGTGCAGCGCCACGAGGCGCTGCGTACCACGTTCGGCGAGGCGGCGGGGCAGCCTGTGCAGCGTATCGCCGCCGAGATGGAACTGCCGCTGGCTGTGATAGACCTGCGGGACGTGCCCGCGACAGAGCGCGAGGCCCGCGTGATGGAACTGGCCCGCCAGGAAGGCCGCCAGCCCTTTGATTTGACCCAGGGGCCGTTGATGCGGGTGACGCTGCTGCAACTGGGCGAGCGCGAGCAAGTGCTGCTGATGAGCATGCACCACATCATTTCCGACGGCTGGTCGGTGGCCGTATTGATTCGCGAACTGGCGGCGCTGTATGAGGCATTTGCCGCCGGGCGGCCCTCGCCGTTGCCCGAACTGCCCATCCAGTACGCGGATTGGGCGGCATGGCAGCGGGCCTGGATGGAGGGGGAGGCGCTGGAAGCGCAGATGGCCTATTGGAAGGCGCAGTTGGGGGACCTGCCTCCGGCGCTAGAACTCGCCACCGACCGCCCGCGACCCGCCGTGCAGACGGCGCGCGGGGCCAATGCCTGGTTCACGCTGCCACGGGAATTATCTGGCGCGCTAGAGGCCCTGAGCCAGCGAGAGGGTACCACGCTGTTCATGACGCTGCTGGCCGGGCTGCAAACGCTGCTCTACCGCTACACGGGGCAGGAGGACATCTGCATCGGCACGCCGGTGGCCAACCGCAACCGCTCCGAGACAGAGGGGTTGATCGGCTTTTTGCTGAATACGCTGGCCCTGCGCATAGACCTGTCGGGCAACCCCACCTTCCGCGAATTGCTAGGCCGGGTGCGTCAGGTGGCGCTGGGGGCCTATGCTCACCAGGAAGTGCCCTTTGAGGCGCTGGTAGAGGCGCTGCATCCCCGGCGCGATATGAGCCGCTCACCGCTGTTCCAGGTGATGTTTGACCTGCAAGCTGCGCCATTGGAGGCGCTGCGCCTGCCCGATGTGACCTTCCGCCCCTTGCCGGTGGACAACGGGACCGCCAAGTTTGATCTGGCGCTGTCGATGGAACAGTCCGAGGAGGGGCTGCGGGGGTATTTGAACTATAACGCGGACCTGTTCGATCCGTCCACCATAGACCGGATGCTGGCGCATTTCCGCGCACTGCTGGAAGGGGTGACGGCAGACCCGGACTGCCGCATAGCCGACCTGCCGCTGCTGACGGCGGACGAGCGGCAGCAGATCGTCGTCGAGTGGAACCGCACCGCCACGGGCGCGGCCCCTGAGACCAGCGTCGTGGTGCGGTTCGAGGCGCAGGCCGAGCGCGCGCCCGACGCTCTGGCGGTGACTTGTGATGGCAGCATGCTGACCTATGGGGAACTGAACCGACAGGCGAACCAACTCGCCCACCATCTGCGGCAACTGGGCGTCGGCCCGGAAGTGATGGTGGGGGTATACCTGGAACGCTCGCAGGCGGCGGTGGTGGCGCTGCTGGCGGCGCTCAAGGCGGGCGGGGTGTATGTGCCGCTCGATCCCGGCTACCCGGTGGAACGGCTGGCGTTTATGCTGCAAGATGCCGGGGTTGTCGCGTTGATTACCGAGCAGACACTTGCGGCAAGCCTGCCCGCGCGCGGGGCGCAACTTGTCCGCCTGGACGCGGACGCGGCGGCGATTGCGGGCCAGCAGGCGGACAACCCGCCTGTCAGCGTGCCGCCGCAAAGTCTGGCCTATGTGATCTATACCTCTGGCTCTACGGGTATGCCCAAGGGGGTGGGGGTCTCTCACGCGGCGCTGGCGACGCATATCCGCGATGTGGCCGCGCATTACGCATTACGCGCCGGGGATCGGGTGCTCCAGTTCCCTTCGATGAACTTTGACCCGTCGCTGGAGCAAATCCTGGGCGCGCTGACCGTGGGGGCCACGGTGGTGTTGCGGGGACGCGATCTCTGGTCGCCCGACGAGTTTGCCCGGCGGATAGCGCGAGAGGGCGTGACCGTCGCCAACTTGCCCACGGCTTATTGGCAACATCTGGCGCAGGCGTGGGCCGGGAATGACGCGGCGACACCGGCGGGCGGTCTGCGGCTGGTGATCCCTGGCGGCGACGCCATGCGCCCGGAGGCGGTGCGGCGCTGGATGCAGACCCCGCTGCGGAGCGTGCGCCTGCTGAACGCCTACGGCCCCACCGAGACGGTCATTACGGCCACCACTTTTCTCGTGCCGCCTGATGGGCGAGCGCCTGATAGTCGGGTGCCCATCGGGAAGCCGCTGCCCAACCGCACCGCCTATATTCTCGACGGGCGCGGCCAGTCGGTTCCCGTGGGCGTGGTCGGAGAGTTGTACCTGGGCGGGGTGGCGTTGGCGCGGGGTTACCTGCATCACCCTGACCTGACGGCGGAGCGGTTTGTGCCCGACCCCTTTGGCGGCGAGCCGGGGGCGCGGCTGTATCGCACCGGCGATCTGGCGCGCTACCTGCCCGATGGGACTATCGAGTTCATGGGGCGGGCAGACTATCAGGTCAAGATTCGCGGGTATCGCGTAGAGCCGGGCGAGATCGAGGCCCTGCTAGAGCGCCACCCCGCTGTGCGCGTGGCGGCGGTCCAGCCGTGGGAGGACGAGGACGGCGAAAAGTATCTGGCGGCCTATGTCGTGGGGGCAGAGGGCGCGGCCCTGACGGCGGACGAGTTGCGGGAATATCTGCGGGACAGGTTGCCGGAGTACATGGTGCCATCGGCGATGGTGTTGTTGGAAACAATGCCTACCTTGCCTACTGGCAAAGTGGATCGGCGGGCATTGCCGCGTCCCACGGACGACAGACGAGGCGCGGCGGCGCGGCCCTATGTGGCCCCACGCACCCCGCTGGAGGAAGAGTTGGCTGGCCTGTGGGCGGAAGTGTTGCGCGTGGAGCGGGTGGGCGTGGAGGACGATTTCTTTGACCTCGGCGGGCATTCCCTGCTGGCGGCTCAACTGGCTTCGCGTGTGCGCGAGGCGTTTGGGGTCGAAGTGCCTCTGCGCGCCCTGTTCGAATCGCCCACGGTGGCGGCTTTATCTCTGACTATTGCAGAGCTACAGGCTGCGAGCCTGGACGAGGAAGGGCTGAGCGAATTGCTGGATGAGCTGGAGGGTCTCTCGGACCAAGATGTGCAACGGCTGCTGGACGACGAGACTGCCTTGAATGATGGAGATGGTAGATGAGCGAATTACGCAAGCGTATTGCAGACCTTTCACCGGAAAAGCGCGCTTTGCTTGTAGAGCGTCTAAAGAGAAAACAAGGTGCCGGGTTAAGCATTGGCAAGCGACCCGACCCGCAGACATATCCCCTGTCTTTTGCCCAACAGCGCATGTGGTTCCTGCACCAGATGGAGCCGGACAGCCCGCTATACAACATCCCCGCCGCCGTGCGGTTGACGGGGGACCTGAATGTGCCTGCCTTGCAGCGCAGTCTCCAGGAGATCGTCCGGCGCCACGAGACCCTGCGCGCCACCTTTGTCGCCAAGATGGGCCACGTGATGCAGTGCATCCAGGACAAGGTAGAGGTGCCGCTGCCCGTGGTAGATCTGCGCGACCTGCCGCAGGCCGAGCGGGAGGCCGCATGGCAGCGGATGGCCGCGGAGGATGCCCGGCAGCCCTTTGACCTGACGCGAGACCTGCTGCTGCGCGTGCGGCTGCTGCGGTTGGGCGAGCGGGAATACATCGTACTGCTGACCATGTACCATATCGCCTCGGATGGGTGGTCGGTGGCGGTGTTGGTGCGCGAACTGGCCGCGCTGTACGACGCCTATGCCGCCGGGCGGGCCTCCCCTCTGCCAGACCCGCCCATCCAGTATGCGGATTTCGCCCATTGGCAGCGCGAGTGGTTGCAGGGCGGGGTGCTGACGCGACAACTCGATTATTGGCGGAAGCAGTTGGCGGACGCGCCGTCTATGTTGGAACTCCCTACGGACTGGCCGCGCCCGGCTGTGTTGACGTACAACGGCGCGCATTACGCGTTCGAGATTCCCAAGACCCTGTCGGATGGCGTGCAGGCATTGAGTCGTCGGGAGGGCGCTACTCTGTTCATGACCCTGTTGGCCGCGTTCCAGGCGTTGCTGTATCGCTACACCCGGCAGGAGGATATTTGCGTCGGCACGCCGGTGGCCAACCGCAACCGGGGCGAGATCGAAGGGCTGATTGGCTGCTTTGTGAACACGCTGGTCATGCGGGGCGACCTGTCCGGCGCGCCCACCTTTCGGCAATTGCTGGCGCGGACGCGGGAAACGGCGCTGGAGGCGTATGCCCACCAGGATGTGCCCTTTGAGATGCTGGTGGACGAGTTGCAGCCCGCGCGCACGCTGAGTTACACCCCTTTGTTCCAGGCGTTATTTGCTCTGGAAGAGACCCCGATGGACCGCCTGTCGCTGCCGGGGATGACGCTGGACCTGCTGGATGTCGAGACCGGCACGGCCAAGTTTGACCTGACGCTGTTTGTCGAACAGGGGGCCGGTGGCTCGCTCAAGGGGATTTTCGAGTACAACACGGACCTGTTCGAAGAGGCCACCATCGAGCGGATGGCCCGACATTTCCTGCGCCTGCTAGAAGGCATTATCGCCAACCCCGATCAGCAGGTGTCGCGGCTGCCTTTGCTGGCCGAGGCGGAGCGGCGGCAATTGCTGGACGAGTGGGCCGTTGTGACATCGCCCTACCCACGCGATGCCACCGTTCACGACCTGTTCGCGGAGCAGGCCGCGCGCACGCCGGACGCTGTGGCGCTGCTGTTCGGAGATGAGGAGTACACCTATGCCGAGGTGAACCGGCGGGCGAACCAACTGGCGCACCATCTACAGGCGTTGGGCGTGGGGCCGGATGTGCTGGTCGGGCTGATTATGGAGCGTTCGGTGGAAATGGTGGTGGCCCACCTGGCGATTCTAAAGGCGGGTGGCGCTTATTTGCCGCTCGGCCCCGATCTGCCGCAAGAGCGGCTGGCCTTTACCTTGCAGGATGGAGGCGTTTCCATTCTGCTGACCCAGCCACACCTGGCGGAGCAGTTGTCCGCGTCGCGGTTGTCCGCGCTGCCCGGCGCGGTGATCTGCCTGGATGGCGACTGGCAGCGTTTCGCCGGGGAGAGCGCCGAGAACCCCACCAGCGGGGCCACGGCGGATAGCCTGGCGTATGTCATGTACACCTCCGGGTCTACGGGCCGCCCCAAGGGGGTGGGGGTTCTGCATCGGGGCGTGGTGCGCCTGGTGAAGGGGACCGACTATGTTGATCTGGGGCCGGACGTGGTGTTCCCCCAGTATGCGCCCATCTCGTTCGACGCGGCCACGCTGGAAATCTGGGGGCCGCTGTTGAACGGCGGGCGGCTGGCGGTGTTGCCGCCCCACCAGCTTTCCCTGGCCGAGATCGGGGAGGGGCTGCGCCGGTATGGCGTGACCCATGTATGGCTGACGACCAGCCTGTTCCAGTTGTTGGTAGACGAGCGGCTGGAAGACCTGAAGCATGTGAAGCATATCATCACCGGCGGTGATGTGGCTTCCCCAACCCATTTCAAACGGGTGCTCGAAAAGTTGGACGGCGTGTTGCTGACCAACGGCTATGGCCCGACAGAGAACAGCACTCTATCTACATCCTACACGGTCACCAACTGGGGGCAGATTCGCCGCACGGTTCCCATTGGCCGCCCCCTCGCCAATAGCTCGGTTTACATCCTGGATGAGCACATGCAGCCGACGCCCATCGGCGTGCCGGGAGAGATTTACGTGGGCGGAGACGGGCTGGCGCGGGGCTATATCAACCGCCCAGAACTGACCGCCGAACGCTTTGTGGCAAACCCCTTTGCGCAGGATGCGCGAGAGCGGCTGTACAAGACCGGCGATCTGGGCCGCTATCTCCCCGATGGCAATATCGAGTTTCTGGGGCGCGTGGACTTTCAGGTCAAGTTGCGCGGCTTTCGCATCGAGCTAGGCGAGATACAGGCGGTGCTGGGCCAATATCCGGGGTTGCGGGATGTGGTGGTTCTGGCGCGAGAGGACACGCCGGGCGACAAGCGGCTGGTGGCCTACCTGCTGGTGGATGGAGAGGCTCCCGAGACGAGCGACCTGCGCGGCTATCTACGGGAGCGCCTGCCAGAATACATGGTTCCGTCGGCGTTCGTCGTGATGGACACGTTCCCCATGACGTCCAGCGGCAAGGTGGACCGCAAGGCGCTGCCCGCGCCCGAATGGAGCCGGGACAGCCTGGGGCAAGAGTATGTAGCGCCGCGCACGCCGGTGGAGCAATTCCTGGCCGAGAAATGGCAGGAGGTGTTGGGCGTCGAGCGGGTGGGGATACACGACAACTTTTTCGAGCTGGGCGGTGACTCGTTACAGGCGGCCATGCTGATCAACAAGATGCAGGAGGATTTGAACGTCAACACCCACGTACGCACCATTTTCATGGCCCCCACCATTGCCGAAATGGCGCCCTACATGATCGAGTATTACCCCGACGCCGTCGCCAAGATCGGACAGACGGCCAATGGTACGACACTGCAAGAGACCATCGAGCTAACGATTGTTGATGATGAATCAGGGTTGGCAGCGGGTTCCTCTATCGTGAATGCTGACAGCATTGCCCACATTCGGCGGCTGGTCAAGACCCTGCCCCCACGCGACGAGCAGACGGATGCAGTCGGGCGCAAGAACCCGCCCGCCATCTTTATCCTGTCGCCGCCGCGCTCTGGCTCCACGCTATTGCGAACCATGTTGGCCGGGCACGCCGGGCTGTTTGCCCCGCCAGAGATGGACCTGCTCTCCTTCAATACGCTGGACGAGCGCCGGGCGGCTTTTTCCGGCGAAAATAGCTTCTGGTTGCAGGGCGCCATCCGGGCGGTCATGGAGGCCAGGGGAATCGAGGTCGAGGAAGCGCGGCGCCTGATGGAAGCGTACGAGGCGCAAAAGCTGAGCACGCGCGAGTTCTGTCGGCGGTTGCAGGAGTGGATCGCGCCCCGCGTGTTGGTGGACAAGACGCCGGTGTATGCTCTGGATGTCGAGATTTTGCGTCGCATGGAGAGCGATTTCCGCGAGGCGCGCTATATCCATCTGGTGCGCCACCCCTACGCTTCTGTCTATTCCTTCATCGAAGCCAAGCTGGATCAGATATTCTTCCGCTACGCGCACCCCTTCTCCCGGCGGGCGCTGGCGGAACTGGTATGGATCATCAGCCACCAGAACATTCTGGCGTTCCTGCAAAGCGTGCCCGCCGAGCGGCAACACCGGATCGCATTTGAGCAGTTGGTGCGTGACCCCGAAGGGAGCATGCGCGAGTTGTGCCAGTTCCTGGGGATCGAGTTCCATTCCTGCCTGGTGCAGCCATACGATGGGAAGCGGATGACCGACGGCATCCAGGACGGCGTGCAGATGGTGGGCGATTTCAAGTTCTACCTCCGCGACAAGATTGACCCCGAAGTGGCGGACCGATGGAAGCGGTTCCATACCACCGATTTCCTGAGCGATATTGGCTGGGACCTGGCGGAATCGCTGGGGTACCAACGCTCGACGGTGGACGCGCAAGCGACGCGAGAGGCGGCGAGCAGTCAGGAGTGGCGACTGCGGCCCGTGTCGCGTCAGTCGCTTGGGGAACTGCCGCTCTCTTTTGCCCAGCAACGGCTCTGGTTCCTCGACCAGTTCGAGCCGGGCAACTCGTTCTACAACATCCCCTCGGCGGTGCGAATGACCGGCGCGCTGGATGTGCAGGCGTTGGAGCAAAGCATCAACGAGATCATCCAGCGGCACGAGGTCTTGCGTACTACTTTTAGCGCGGTGGATGGCCGGGCGACGCAGACCATCGCGCCGAGCCTGAGCGTTACGATTCCGGTGACCGACCTGCGCGGCCTGTCAGATGCCGCCGGGCAGGAAGGCGCTGTCTCCAGGGCAAAGCGGGACGCGCTGGTGCAGCAGTTGGCGCAAGACGAGGCTCGCCGCCCCTTTGACCTGAGCCGTGGCCCACTGTTGCGCGTGCGGCTCTTGCGCCTGGACGAGCAAGAGCATGTGTTGCTGCTGACCATGCACCATATCGTGTCGGATGGCTGGTCTACGGGCGTGCTGATTCGCGAGTTGGCAGCGTTCTATCAGGCGTTTGTCGAGAGCAAGCCCGCGTCGTTGCCCCCGCTGCCCATCCAGTACGCCGATTACGCCTACTGGCAGCGGGAGTGGTTGCGGGGCGATTCGCTGCAAAGCGAGCTGGCCTACTGGAAGGAGCGCCTGCGTGGTTGCCCGGAACACCTGGAATTGCCCACGGATCGGCCTCGCCCGGCGGTGCGAACGCTGCGGGGCGCGACGCACTGGTTCGAGCTGCCCGGCGCGCTGGCCCAGGGGGTAGTGCGGCTGGCGCGTAAGGAGCGGGCCTCTCTGTTCATGACCCTGCTGGCGGCCTTTCAGACGTTGCTCTACCGCTACACGGGCCAGGACGATATCTGTGTGGGCACGCCGGTAGCCAACCGGAACCGTCCCGAGATCGAGCCGTTGATCGGCTTTTTCGTCAACACGCTGGTGCTGCGCGGCGATCTGTCGGGCAACCCCACCTTCCGGCAGTTGTTGCGGCGGGTGCGGCAGGTGGCGCTGGGGGCGTATGCACACCAGGATGTGCCCTTTGAGATGCTGGTGGACGAATTGAGCGTCGCCCGCGACATGAGCCGCACGCCGTTGTTCCAGGTGATGTTCACCGTGCAGGATGCGCCGATGGAGTCGCTGCGGATTCCCGGCCTGACACTCAGTCCACTGGCAACGGACAGCGGCGCGGCCAAGTTCGACCTGATCCTGACGGTGGTTAAAAAGCGCACCGCGCTCAGGGCCTCGCTGGAATACAACACGGACCTGTTCGACGCGGCGACCATCGAGCGTATGGCGGGGCATTTTCGCGCACTGGTGGAGGGGATTGTTGCGACCCCCGACGCGCCCATTGCCGCGCTGCCTCTGCTGACGGCGGACGAGCGCGCGCAGTTACTCTACGCCTGGAATGCGACAGAAGCGGAATACGCCCACACGCAGACCATCCCGGCGCTGTTTGCCCGGCAGGCGGCGCGCACGCCGGACGCCGTGGCGGTGGTCTATCAGGGGGAATCGCTGACCTATGGCGAACTGAACCGGCGGGCGAACCAATTGGCGCATCATCTACAGACGTTGGGGGTAGGGCCGGAGGTTCTGGTGGGGCTGTGCGTCGAACGTTCTGTGGACATGCTGGTGGGGCTGATGGGCATCCTGAAGGCGGGCGGCGCGTATGTGCCGCTGGACCCCAGCTATCCGCCGGAGCGGTTGGCGTACATGCTGACGGACGCCAGCGTGCCGGTGCTGCTGACGCAAGGGCGGTTGCTGGCGCAACTGCCGACGTTTGCAGGCGAGACGGTCTGCCTGGATCGCGATTGGGCGGCGATTGCCCGGCAGCCAGAGCAAGAGCCGGACAGTCTGGTAGGGCCGGAGAATCTGGCGTATGTGATCTATACGTCGGGTTCCACGGGCAAGCCCAAGGGGACGATGGTCTCGCATCGTTCAGCGCTGAACCTTGCGGCGGCGTTGCGTGAGCAAATCTATACCCACCTGCCGCGGCGCCCCTTGCGGGTCAGCCTGAACGCGCCGCTGTCGTTTGATGCTTCGGCTCAGGAATGGCTGATGCTGCTCTATGGCGACGCGCTGCACGTGATCCCGCAGGATATGCGGCTGGACGGGGACGCGCTGGTGCGTTACGTGCGCGAGCAGCAGTTGGACGTGCTGGACTGCGTGCCGAGCCAGCTCAAGCTGCTGTTGGGCGCGGGGCTGCTGGCGGAAGGCGAATGGGTGCCGGGGGCTGTGTTGCCAGGGGGCGAGGCGATAGACCCGGCGACCTGGGCGGTGCTGCGACAGGCTCCGTCTACCGAGTTCTACAACATGTACGGCCCCACCGAATGCACGGTAGATTCGACCATCGGATGGGTGCGGGCGTGCGGAGAGCGGCCCAGCATCGGCAAGCCGGTGAGCAATGCGCGGCTGTACGTGCTGGATGGGCAAGGGGAGCCGGTTCCGGTGGGCGTGCCGGGGGAATTGTACATCGGGGGCGCGGGCGTGAGCCGGGGGTATCTGCAAAGGCCAGAGCTAACGGCGGAGCGGTTTGTGCCCGATCCGTTCAGCGGGGAGCCGGGTGCGCGGCTGTATCGGACGGGTGACCGCGTGCGCTACCTGCCGGATGGCAATGTCGAGTTCTTGGGACGGCTGGACGATCAGGTCAAGCTGCGCGGCTATCGCATCGAGCTAGGCGAGATTGAGGCGGTGTTGCGCGAGCAGGCGGGCATCAGGGACGCGGTGGTGCTGGTGCGCGAAGATCAGCCGGGGCATCAACGGCTGGTGGCCTATGTCGTGCCAGAAGGCCAGCCCCCGAGCATCGCGGAATTGCGGGCGCAGTTGGGCCATACGCTGCCGGAATACATGGTCCCTTCCACTTACGTCTTCCTGGAGGCGTTCCCGCTGACGCCGAATGCCAAGGTGGATCGGCGGGCGTTGCCCGCGCCAGAGGCGGCGCGCCCCGACCTGGAGAGCGATTACGTGGCTCCGCGCACGCCAGAAGAGCAGATCATGGCGGGCATCTGGGCGCAGGTGTTGGGCGTGGAGCAGGTAGGCGTATACGACAACTTTTTCGAACTGGGCGGCGACTCGATCCTGAGCATTCAGGTGGTGGCGCGGGCCAACCAGGCCGGATTGCGCATCAGTCCGCGTCAGGTGTTCCAATACCCGACGGTGGCGGCGCTGGCGGCGGTGGCGGGCAAGGGGCCACAGGTGCAGGCCGAGCAGGGAGTGGTCACGGGGGCGGTTCCACTGACCCCTATCCAGCGGCACTTTTTCGCGCAAAATCTGCCCAACCCGCATCATTGGAACCAGGCCGTGCTGTTGGAGGTGCGCGAGGCGCTGGACCCCGATCTGCTGCGGCGGACGGTGCAGCATCTGATGGCGCACCACGACGCTCTGCGGCTGCGCTTTCATCGCACGGCGGAGGGCTGGCAGCAGACCAACGCCGACCTGGATGGCCGAGTGCCCTTTAGTCTCGTGGATCTGTCGGGCGTGCCGGAGGGTGAGCAACAAGCCGCCATCGAGCGCGAGGCGACGCGGCTACAGAGTAGCCTGCATCTGACGGAGGGGCCGTTGTGGCAGGTGGCCTATATGCGCCTGGGCGACGGGCGGCCAGGGCGTTTGCTGTTGGTGGCCCATCACCTGACGATAGACGGCGTTTCGTGGCGGGTGCTGTTCGAGGATTTGCAGACAGTCTATCGGCAGTTGCAGCAAGGGCAACCGCTTGCCCTCCCCCTAAAGACGACCTCGTTCCGCCAATGGGCGAGCCGCCTGGAAGAGTATGCCCGGCGCGACGCATTGCGAGAGCAGTTGCGCTACTGGCAATCGCTGGGCGAGGGGGTATACCCGCTCCCCGTGGACTGGCCGGAGGGGGCCAACACCGAGGCGTCGGCGGAATGGGTGCGCGGCGGC
Source organism: Chloroflexota bacterium (assembly GCA_012515695.1). Classification (GTDB taxonomy): domain Bacteria; phylum Chloroflexota; class Anaerolineae; order UBA1429; family UBA1429; genus JAAYXX01. The sequence goes on along the minus strand of JAAYXX010000222.1, from coordinate 6,558 downwards.
CTGACCGAAGACGAGACGGTGGCGCTATTGCGCGACGTGCCCGCCGCCTATGGCACCGAGATCAACGACGCGCTGCTGACGGCGCTGGCGCAGGCTTTCCGCGAGCGGACGGGCGTGCCCTCCTTGCTGGTAGACCTGGAGGGGCATGGGCGCGAGAGCCTGTTCGACGATGTGGACCTGTCGCGCACGGTGGGCTGGTTTACGGCACTCTATCCGGTGCGCCTCGATCTGGGCATGATCGAGCACCCCGGCGAGGCGCTGAAGGCGATCAAGGAGCAGTTGCGCGGCATTCCGCAGCGCGGCCTGGGCTATGGCCTGTTGCGTTATCTGGGGGATGACCGGGCGGCGCTGCAAGCCCTGCCGCAGGCGCAGGTCAGTTTCAACTACCTGGGGCAGTTTGAGTTGGGCCTGAACGACGCGCTGCTGGCCCCCGCGCGCGAATCTGCCGGGCCGGAGCGCGACCCCGCCGCCACCCGCGCCTACTTGTTGGATATTAGCGCCAGCGTGCGGGGCGGGCGGCTACAGGTGGATTGGCTCTATAGCCGTAACCAGTATCGCCGGGAGACTATCGAGGCGCTGGCGGAAGGGTATTTGCGGGCGCTGCGGGAACTCGTTGCCCACTGCCAGTCGCCCGAGGCCGGGGGGTATACGGCCTCCGATTTCCCGGAGGCTAGCCTGGACCAGCAAGAACTAGATGAGATCCTTCTAGAGTTGAAGGAGGCTAGTGGTGACGAGTAACGCGGGCAGAAGGAACATCGAAGCCATCTATCCTTTGTCCCCCATGCAGGAGGGGATGCTGTTCCACAGCCTGTACGCCCCGGATTCGGGGGTGTATGTGGAGCAGTTGGGCTGCACGCTGCTGGGGGATCTGGATGTGCCCGCCTTTGAGCGGGCCTGGCAACGGGTGGTTGACCGCCATTCTATTCTGCGAACCTCCTTTCTCTGGAAGCGGCTGGACAGAACGCTCCAGGTCGTTCAACGGCAGGTGCGGCTATCCGTGGCGCAAGAGGACTGGCGCGGTGTGTCGCCCGCCGAGCAAGAGGCGCGCCTGGAGGACTTTCTGCAAGCAGATCGGCGGCGCGGGTTCGACCTGGCTCGCCCTCCTCTGATCCGGCTGACCCTGCTGCGTACGGCTGATGAGGCGTTCCGCTTTGTTTGGAGCCATCACCACGCCATCATGGACGGCTGGTCGCTGCCGTTGCTGCTCAAGGAGGTGCTGGCCTGCTACGAGGCGTTTCACCAGGGACGCGACCTGTATTTGCCGCCGCCCCGCCCATACCGCGAGTATATCGCCTGGCTACAGCGACAGGACGCAGCCCAGGCGGAAGCCTATTGGCGGGGGGCGTTGCAGGGCATCACCGCGCCGACGCCGTTGGTGGTGGACGGCGCGTATCCGCGGCAAGGCTATGCCGAGGAAAAGGGGCATCTGTCGGCGGAAGTGACGGCGCAATTGCTGATGCTGGCGCGGCAACGCCGCCTGACGTTGAGCACGCTGGTGCAGGGCGCGTGGGCGTTGTTGCTGGGGCGCTATAGCGGCGAGGAGGACGTTGTGCTGGGGGCGACGGTCTCGGGCCGCCCGCCGGAACTGCCCGGCGTCGAGACGATGGTGGGCCTGTTCATCAACACCCTGCCCGTGCGCGTGCATCTGCCCGCAGAGCAGCCCGTGGGTGAGTGGCTGGAGGGGTTGCAGGCGCAGTTGGTGGAGATGCGCCAGTATGAACATATCGCCCTGAGCCAGGTGCAGGGGTGGAGCGCCATCCCTCGCAACCAGCCCATGTTCGAGAGCATCCTAGTGTTCGAGAACTATCCGGTGGACGGGGCGCTGCGCGAGCAAAAGGGGAGCCTGCGCGTGGCTGACGTGCGCTCCATCGAGCAGACCAACTACCCGCTGACCGTTGTTTCCGGGCCGGGGGAGGAACTGCCTCTGACCATCTCTTATGATCGCAGCCGGTTTGACGCCGGTACGGTGCGGCGCATGTTGGGCCACCTGACCACGCTGTTGGAGGGCATCGCCGCGCAGCCCGGCCAACGCCTGTCGGCGCTGCCCTTGCTCACCGAGGTGGAGCGGCAGCATATCCTGGTGGACTGGAACGCCACCGCGATGGATTACCCGCAGGATAGCTGCGCGCACGCGCTCTTTGAGGCTCAGGCAGACCAGCGCCCGGAGGCTGTAGCCCTGGTGTTCGAGCAGGAGCAGATGACCTACGGGGAGTTGGAGCGGCGGGCGAACCAGTTGGCCCATCGCCTGCAATCGCTGGGCGTGGGGCCGGAAGTGCTGGTGGGGATTTGCGTCGAGCGCTCGCTGGAGATGATTGTGAGCATGTTGGGCGTGCTCAAGGCGGGCGGCGCGTATTTGCCGCTGGACCCGGACTATCCACCGGAGCGGCTGGCCTACATGCTGCAAGACGCGCAGGCGAGCGTGCTGCTCACCCAGGAGCGCCTGCTTGCGCGGCTGCCCGCTTCTGGTGCGCGGATGATCTGCCTGGATCGGGATTGGGCGAGCATCGCTCAGGAGAGCGCCGCCCGGCCATCCAGCGCGGTATCCAGCGACAATCTGGCGTATGTGATCTATACCTCTGGCTCCACGGGCCGCCCCAAGGGCACGTTGTTGCGCCACCGGGGGCTGGCTAACCTGTATGCCTCCTATACGCAGGTGTTCCGCGTAAAGCCCGGCGAGCGCGTGTTGCAGTTCGCGTCGTCCAGTTTCGACGCGTCCGTATGGGATGTATATATGGTGCTGTTTACGGGCGCTACGCTGCATTTGATCCGGCGAGAGACGACCATGTCCATGCCGGACCTGCATCGCCTGATGCAAGAGCAAGAGATCAACCATGTCTGTCTGCCACCGGCGGTGTTGCGCCTGCTGCCCGCCGACGGGCTGCCCGCGCTGCGCACGCTCATCTCTGCCGGGGAGGCCTGTACGCCCGATATTGTGGCGCGCTGGGCGATTGGGCGGCGGTTCTTTAACGGGTACGGCCCGACGGAGAACACCGTAGCGAGCACGTGGGGAGAGGTAACGGCTGAATCAGGGACCGCCACAGTCCCCATCGGGCGGCCCATCCCCAATGCGCAATGCTACGTGTTGGATCGCTTTCTCAACCCTGTCCCCGTGGGGGTTCCCGGCGAATTGCATGTCGGCGGGCCAGGGCTGGCGCGGGGGTACTTGAACCGCCCCGACCTGACGGCGGAGCGGTTCATCGCCCATCCTTTTGTGGCAGACCCGCAGGCGCGCCTTTACAAGACCGGCGATCTGGTGCGCTATCGGCCCGATGGCAATATGGAGTTTGTGGGGCGGGTGGACCATCAGGTCAAGATGCGAGGGTTCCGCGTCGAACTGGGCGAGATCGAGGCCGTGCTGGAGGAGCACCCCTCTGTGCAGATGGCGGCTGTGTTGGCCCGCGAGGATGCCAGGGGCGACAGGCAGTTGGTGGCCTATATCGCGCCTGCCGAGGGCGCAGCGTGCGACGTGGCCGATCTGCGGAATCTGGTGCGGGACAGGTTGCCGGACTATATGGCTCCTGCCGTGTACATGCCCCTGGAAAAAATGCCCCTGACGCCCAGTGGCAAAATAGACCGCCAGGCGCTCCCCGCGCCGGATGGGGCGCAGCTTGAGGCCGGGCGGCCCTATGTCGCGCCGAGCAGCCCCCTGGAGGAACTGGTCGCCGGGGTGTGGGAGCAGGTATTGGGCGTGCAGCGAGTCAGCGCGGATGATAGCTTTTTCGCGCTGGGCGGGCACTCCCTGTTGGCTACTCAGGTGATCTCCCGGTTGCGGAACACGCTGGGTGTCGAGGTGCCCCTGCGCGACCTGTTCGAGGCGCCGACGCTGGCCGCGCTGGCGGAGCGCATCGGGGCGGCGTTGCAGGCCGATGCGGGCCAGGTTCCCGCCATCGTGCCGGTTTCGCGGGAGGGCGAATTGCCTCTCTCCTTCGCCCAGCAACGATTGTGGTTCCTGGACCAACTATCTCCCGGCAATTTGTTCTACAACATCCCGGTGGCCGTGCGGCTCACGGGCGACCTGGACGTTGCCGCGCTGGAAAAGAGCCTGAACGCCATTATCCAGCGGCATGAGGCGTTACGCACGCTGTTCATCGCCGAGGGTGGCAAGCCGCAGCAGGTGATCCAGGCCGGGGTTACGCTGTCGTTGGGCGTACAGGATTTGTCGCACCTGCCCGCCGCCGAGCGCGAGGCAGAGGTAGAGCGCCTGGCCCGTGCCGAGGCCGGGCAGCCGTTTGATCTGGCGCGTGGCCCGTTGCTGCGGGCGCGCCTGTTCAAGCTGGCCGCGCAGGAACACGTCATCGTCGTGACCATGCACCATATTATCTCTGATGGGTGGTCGTTGGGCGTGCTGGTGCGCGAGTTGGCTGCGCTCTATGGCGCGATACGCGCCGGGCGGCCCTCGCCGTTGCCCGAATTACCCATCCAATACGCCGACTATGCCGCGTGGCAGCGGGGTTGGCTGCAAGGGGATGTGCTCGAGGCGCAGTTGGACTATTGGCGGAAGCAGCTTGCGGGCGCGCCGCCATTGCTCGAACTCCCCACCGATCACCCGCGCCCGGCCATGCAGACCTATCACGGCGCTACCGAGTCCTTTGCCTTCCCGGCGGAACTCCTGGAAAGGCTGCGGGCGTTGAGCCGGGCAGAAGGGACTACGCTGTTTATGACCCTGCTGGCCGCGTTTCAGACATTGCTCTACCGCTACAGCGGGCAGGAAGACATCTGTGTGGGCACGCCCATCGCCAACCGCAACCGGGCGGACATTGAGGGGCTAATCGGCTTTTTCGTGAATACGCTGGTGATGCGCGGCGACCTGTCCGGGCAGCCGGGTTTCCGCGACCTGTTAAAGCGGGTGCGCGAGACGGCGCTGGGGGCCTATGCACACCAGGATGTGCCTTTTGAGATGCTGGTAGAGCAGCTTCAGCCCCAGCGAAACATGAGCCATACGCCCTTGTTCCAGGTGGCTTTTTCCTTGCAGAACACCCCCGCTGTGCAGCGCGAGTTGCCGGGCCTAACGCTCAAGGCCATGTCGCTGGAGAGCGGGACGGCCAAGTTTGACCTGACGCTGGTGATGGCCGAGACCGATGAAGGGCTGGCTGGTTCTGTCGAGTATAACACGGACCTGTTCGAGGCGGAGACGATCCGGCGGATGGTGGGGCATCTGCAAACGTTGCTGGAAGGGATCGTCGCAGCGCCCGACTGCTCGGTGGCGCGTTTGCCGCTGCTGACGGCGGACGAGCGGCGGCAGGTGTTGGCCGCGTGGAACGAGACGACGCGGCCCTTCCCCGGTGAGCGGTGCATGCACGAACTGTTCGAGGAACAGGCGGCCCGCCAGCCGGAGGCGCTGGCGCTGACGTTCGAGGGGTACACGTGGACGTATGGCGAGTTGGATCGGCGGGCGAACCAGTTGGCGCGGTATCTGCGGCGGCTGGGGGTGGGGCCGGAAGCGCTGGTAGGGTTGTGCGCGCTGCGTGGGCCAGAGATGGTGGTGGGCGTGCTGGGGGTATGGAAAGCGGGGGGCGCGTACTTGCCGCTAGACCCCAGCTATCCGCCGGAGCGGCTGGCGTACATGCTGGCGGATGCCCGCGTGCCCGTGCTGCTCACGCAGGAGGCGTTGCTCGCGGCGTTGCCAGTGGGCAAAGCGCAAGTGGTGGGGTTGGATCGCGACTGGCCGCAGATCGCCCGCGAATCAGAGGCGAGCCTGCCGAACGTGGCGCTGCCGGAGGGTCTGGCGTACGTGATCTATACGTCGGGATCGACGGGCCGACCCAAGGGGACGTTGCTGGCGCATCGGGGGTTGGTGAATCTGAGCCGGGCGCAGCGGGACGTGTTCAGCGTGGGGCCGGGGAGCCGGGTGCTGCAATTCGCGCCGTGGAGCTTTGACGCGTCGGTGTGGGAACTGGTGATGGCGCTGGGCAACGGGGCGACGCTGGTGTTGGCGCGGCAGGAGGTGCTGGCATCCGGGCCGGAGCTAGGGCGGCTGCTGCGGGAGGAAGCGGTCACGCATGTGACGCTGCCGCCGTCGGTGCTGCGGGGGTTGAAGCGGGACGGGCTGGAGGGTCTGCGGACAGTCGTAGCGGCGGGGGAAGCGTGCCCGGTGGAGTTGGCGCGCTTGTGGTCGGTGGGGCGGCAGTTCGTGGACGCCTACGGGCCGACGGAGACGACGGTGTGTGCGTCGCTGTACGTGTGCGAGCCGGAGGAGCGGGTAGCGCCGCCGATCGGGAAGGCGCTGCCGAATTTCCGGCTATACGTGCTGGACAGGCACGGGGAGCCGGTGCCTGTGGGGGTGCCGGGGGAATTGTGCGTCGGCGGGGTTGGGCTGGCGCGGGGGTATCTGGGAAGGCCAGAGCTAACGGCGGAGCGGTTTATGCCGGACCCGTTCAGTGGGGAGCCTGGGGCGCGGCTGTACCGGACGGGGGATCTGGTGCGGTACAGGCCCGACGGCAACGTCGAGTTCCTGGGGCGGCTGGACGACCAGGTAAAGGTGCGGGGTTTCCGCATCGAGATGGGGGAAGTGGAGGCGGCGCTGCGGGAGTGCGCGGGAGTGCGGGCCGGGGTCGTGGT
>JAAYXX010000221.1 GCA_012515695.1 Chloroflexota bacterium | reverse complement strand
GCGGGTACGCGCGGCTGGCGGGGAGCATTTGTTGAGCGGGACGATCATGCGGGGCAGGCCGCATATCGTGCGTATTGATGATTACTGGTTCGACTTTGCGCCAGTGGGGCAACTGCTGATTAGCGAGCACATCGAGCAGCCGGGCATTCTCGGCAATGTGGGGAGGCTGCTGGGCGAAGCGGGCGTGAACATCTCTTTTGTGCAGGTGGGCAGGCAGGCGCGGGGCGGCTATGGGATGATGGTGCTGGGGGTAGATGATGCGTTGCCCCGCGAGACGCTAGAGCAGATCAAGACGCTGCCCAGCGTCCGCGCTGTGTGGCTGATTCGCCTGTAAACCTTGCGCCCGCTCTGATCTCACCCCGGCCCCCGATCTACTGATCGGCTCTCTCCGATTTTGGAGGGGGGGAGAGACCTCTCCCTCGCCCTCTGGGAGAGGGAGCCGACCAACGGTCGGGGGGTGAGGGTTCTCCCATTGGACCGTCGCCATCCCTGGCTGCTTGATTATGCCGGCTGGAAGCCGGCGGTCCGATGTCCGCCTCTCCCTCGCCCTCTGGGAGAGGGAGCCGACCAACGGTCGGGGGGTGAGGGTTCTCCCATCGGACCGTCGCCATCCCTGGCTGCTTGATTATGCCGGCTGGAAGCCGGCGGTCCCATGTCCGACTCTGAAACCAATCCTGGAGAGGGGGCGGCTGAGTACAGCCGGGGGTAAAGTCTGTACCATGCCCCTAGGGGGAAATGGTCTTTGGGGCGGGGACGGGCACGTCGTACACGCCCGGCGGGTCGGAGGGCAGGGGCGGCAGGCCATTCAGGCCGTACCAGGCTTCCCGCGCTTCGGCCACCACGAACAACGAGCCGGTCACGACGATCAGGTCATCTGGGTGCGCTTCTTCCAGGGCCAGTTGCAGCGCCTTGCGCACGGTTTCCGCCTCTACGGCCTCGTGGCCCTGCTCTATCGCCATGGCGTGCAAAAAGGGAATGGGAGTGGCCTTGGCGTGCTGGGAGCGGGTGAGGTAAAGCCGGTTCGTGGCAGGCAGCAAGACGGCCAGTTGGTCCTGGGGGGTGTGGGTGGCGCTGGCCCCAAAGACGAGCAGCAGCCGCCGATATTGCAGATGCTCGCGCAGGGCTTCTAGCAGGCGTTGGGCAGAATAGGGGTTGTGCGCCCCATCCACCACCACCAACGGGCGCTCGGCCAGAATCTCCAGGCGACCCGCCCATTCGACGCGGGCCAGCCCCAGGGCCACCGCTTCCGGCGTGATGTTCACGCCCTGCGAGCGCAGCGTCTCGGCAGCGGCCACCGCCGTGCAGGCGTTCTCCAATTGATGCGCGCCCAGCAGGGGGATGTGCAGGTCGGGGTATTCCGGGGTCGTCTCGTGCCCGGCGCGGTACACGGCGAACCGCTGGCCGGACAGGTCGGCCCGCAGGCGGCTCCAGAACCAATCGCGCCCCACCACCGTGGCGGGCGAACCCTGCTGTTTGGCGATTTCCTCCAACGTCTGCATGGCCCCTGGCTGTTGGGGAGCGGTTACCACCGGCACGCCGAGCTTGATGATTCCCCCTTTTTCCCTGGCAATGGCCTCAACGGTATCCCCCAACACCTTGGTATGGTCCAGGCTGATGGAAGTGATGACCGAGACGAGGGGCCGCAGCACGTTCGTAGCGTCCAGACGGCCACCCAGCCCGACCTCAAAGACGCCGATATCTATCGCCTGTTCGGCGAAATACCACATGGCCATCGCCGTGATAATCTCGAAAACAGTTACGTCGGGCCGCGTCTGAAGCACGGGTTGTAGGCGCTCGACCAGCGCGCACACGTCCTGTTCGGGGATGATCTGCCCGGCCACGCGGATGCGCTCGCGGAAGGTGTGCAGGTGGGGCGAGGTGTACATGCCCGTGCGGTATCCGGCGGCGCGCAGGATCGCCTCGATCATGGCGGTGGTGGAGCCTTTGCCCTTGGTCCCGGCGATATGCACCGAGCGGAACGAATCCTGAGGGTTGCCCAGTTGTTGCAACACCTCTCTCATGCGGTCGAGGCGCCAGAAACGCTCCGCGTAAGGCGGGCGGTCTTGATGTTCATAGTTTGTGCGCGAGAAAATCACTCGCAAGGCTTGTTCGTACGTGAGCATCAGGCTCCTTATCAACATGGGAACTCGGAGGAATGGAACGGATTGTACTACAAGACCGTCTTGATGCAAAGAGGCTTGCGGGAGAGGCCCCATGCGCGCCCGCGTCTGGACGCGATGCGCCCGGCTGACTAGAATTCGTCTGCGCGACACACTTGCATATAGAGAGGTCCCATGCGAAAAAAGCACTGGATATTGGTGGGAGCGGCAGCGATGCTCTGTGTTGTCTTACTCACTTGCGCCGTCGTCGGCCTGCTGATCTGGCGCGAGCGTTCGATGCCCGTCTACAGTATGGCCCAGGAGCCTTTGCCCGACGGCCAGGGCGTAATGGAAACGCTGACCCTGGACGGCGCGCGCTATGTCCATAGTCTCTCCGAGTTTGCCCTGGAACCTATCCGTCGGGGCAGCCAGGTTGGCAAGACGGCGGACGGTATGCGGGTCCATGTTCCCGCTGGTGGGAACGCCGACGGCGATTACCTGATCCTGACGGGCTTTATGTTCCCTGACGTGGTCTACCGCCGGGCAGATGCTCCCGTGTTCGACCCGCAGGAGGTAGGCATCAGCGAGCTGCGGATGATGGTGAACGATGGGCGTTTCTCCAGGCAGCAAACGAGCCAGGACCCGGCGCTCATCGCCGAGGTGTTGGCCCGCCTCGACGAACCGGGGGCGCTCACCGCCGCTACGGAGACGTTTGACTCTTATCGGCTGGAACTGTTCTCACCGCAAGCGCCGGGCGTCTATTACTTTGTCTATGTGATGGTCGCGCCAGATGGCAGGGTATTCCTGGCGGAAAGATCATCGCCTGAGGAATGGTTTGTCGCCGGGGAGTCGCTGACCCAATGGGTGCGCGAGGCGATGGGGCAGCCCGCCGAGTAGCGACGGCTTTGGCAGGGACAAGTCAAACCGCCACAGACCGATAGAGTCTGTGGCGGTTTTCGCTCGGCCATTGCCACCCGGCAGTCGCCGCCCTATCGTGCCGGGCGGCGCAGGGGCACGCTGGGAACAAGCCGCGCCCCGCTGCCCGCGTCCTTTTTCCGCACAGGCTGTCGGTTCCGCTGTCCTCGTATTGCCTGCTCGCTTTTGGCGTTCTCGTTCCAGCTTACCATTTCCCCTGGCCTCCGTATTCGTTGGGAACCTCGTTCCTCGTGAAATAGAACAAATGTTCGATATGCATATTAGCACATCTATTCGAATAAAGCAAGGGGTAATTGGGAAATTCGTTTCGTCCCACTCGTAAGAGTGGCGCGAGTGAGCGCCGTATATAGGTGTGATCCCCGGAATATCTGCTGGAAGGAGCGCCCTATGAATCTGAGCGAGTGGCTGATTGCCCATGTCCCCGCCATCCGTCGGGCCGTTGATCAACGCGTGCAGCTTGCGTTAAAGGCGGTGGACGATGACCACTGGCGGCCTATCACCAACCAGACGCCCACCGCCCGCACGTGGGCCGATATTCGCGACCAGTTGGGTAAGATTCAGGAGGTCTGTCGGGTGAACCCGCTGGCCTCCCGGCTGGTGGACATGACCACCGATTTCGTGATCGGCGCGCAGGTGCGGGTGGACGGCGACCCCTGGGTGCGGCAATTCTGGGAGCATCCCCAGAATCGGCTGGCCCAGCGGTTGCACCAGTGGTGTGCCGAACTGTCGCGTTCTGGCGAGCTATTTCTCGTGCTCAGCCGCAATCCGGTGGACCGCATGAGCTATGTGCGCGAAGTGCCCGCCATGCTGATTGACCGCATCGAGACGGACGCCGACGACCTGGAGCGCGAGCTGACCTATCACCAGCTTACTGACGACACCGAGGGGCGGTGGTGGCCTGCGAGGGATAGCGACGCCGAGCAGGTTATGCTGCACTATACCGTGAACAAGCCGGTGGGCGAGACGCGGGGATATTCTGATCTGGCGCAAATCCTGCAATGGCTGGAACGCTACGACCTGTGGCTGGAAGACCGGGTGCGGATCAACCGCTACAAAGGGGCGTATTTGTGGCAGGTGCGTATCAACAACGCGCTGCCCGGCCAGTTGGAGGCCAAGCGCGCCCAGTATTCCCGCGTGCCCACCTCCGGCTCGATCATTGTGACCGATGGTTCGGAGGAATGGACCGCCGTGCATCCGCAGATCAGCGCCGACGACGTCGAGGCGGACGGCAAGGCCATTCGGCTGATGATTGCAGCGGGCGCGGGCGTGCCGTTGCACTTTTTGGCCGAGGGGGAATCGGCCACGCGGGCCACCGCTCGCGAGATGGGCACAGCCACCTACCGACACTTTGCCCACCGCCAGCAGATGTTCCGGTGGATGTTGGAAGACCTGGTGCAGACGGCGGCTCGCCGCGCCGGAAGGCCGGGCGTCGAGTTCAGCATCGCGTTCGAGTCGGTGCTTGCCGAAGACTATCGCGGCAACCCCGCACCGCTCCCCGCGCAGGAGGATCAAGCATATGCCGAGCATCGCTAGAACGAGCCGCCCATCGGCGGGGGAGAGCGTTCGCCTTACCCTGGCCCACAGCGGCACGGTGGACGGCCGTTTGCAGGTGGTGGTGATCCAGCCCGGCACGGCCAACGGGTACACCTTTCCAGAGGGCGTATTGCGCGCCCGCGCCGAGTTGTTCAACGGCGTTCCCGTGTTCGCCGACCACGCAAAGGGGCCGCGCTCGGTGCGCGACCTGGTGGGCATGTTGGAGGGGGCGGCGTGGAGCGCGGACCTGCCCGGCGTGCGGGCGCGGCTGTCGCTGCTCCAATCCGCCGCGTGGCTGCGCGCCGTGATTGCCGCCGGGCTGGAACATCCCGCGCTGGTTGGGCTGTCTGCCGACCTTTGGGTGCAGCACGAGCAGCAGACGGTTACAGACATAACGGAGGTGAACAGCGTAGACATTGTTTTGCGACCCGCCGCCGGGGGCCGCTTTTTGGCCCACCGCACACCCATTCCAGAGGAGACGACTATGCCATCGGATCAAGTCCATCTGACGACGAACCGGCCCACCGATAGCGGCCTGCCGCCCGTCCTGGCTGATGAGGCGACGGGGGAGGGCGCTGGCGGCGCTGTCCTCGACGACGCCCGCCGTGACGACGCTCGTGCTATCCGGCGCGAGTTGCTCGAGTTTCGCCTGGCGAACTCGCGGCTGCCGAAAGAGTTGCAGGACACGGTGCGCGCACAGTTTGCCACCATCCCCCACCTGACCGGCGCCGACCTGACGGCGATGATTGATCGGCTGCAACGGGCCTGGGCCAGGGCCAACGAGCAGAACGCCATCCGCAACCTGGGGCGCGTGGAGCAGGTGACCGCGCCCGTGGACCGCCTCTCGCTGGCTTTTGAGCAGTTGATGGGCGTGGGCGGGACTGCCGAGCATCGCAATGCGCCCCGGCTGACGGGCATTCGCGAGATGTATGACCTGCTCACCGGCGACTGGGAGCGGCAGGGGATTTTCCGCGCCGAGCGGGTGACGCTGGCGAACGCCACCACGACCACGATGGCGGGGATTGTCGCCAACGCGCTGAACAAGGTGCTGTTGCAGGCGTTCGAGATGCGGCCCCAATGGTGGAAGCCCATCGCCTATGAAGAGGATTTCGCCACGCTCAACCAGGTGCGGTGGATCACCGTGGGCGGGTTCAGCGACCTGGACACTGTAGCCGAGGGGGGCAGCTATACTGAAAAGACCTGGGACGACAACACCGAGACCAGCAGCTTTGTGAAAAAGGGCAACTATATCGGCGTGACGCTGGAGATGATTGATCGCGATGACGTGGCCGGGGTGCGGGCCATTCCCCGCCGCCTGGGATACGCCGCCAATCGCACGCTCTCTGCCGCGGTGGCGGCGCTGTTCACCGACGCCAGCGGCGCGGGTCCGAACCTGTCCGACGGGGTGGCCTTGTTCGACCAGGCCCACAGCAACCTGGGCACGTCGGCGCTGTCTGCGGATAACTGGGATGCCTGCTTGCAGGCCATGTACAAGCAGACAGAGTTGCACAGCAACAGGCGGCTGGGCGTGCGCCCCCGCTTTTGTCTGGTTCCCATCGAGCTAGAAAAGACGGCGTTGACCATCTTTACCAGCGACCAGATCCCTGGCAGCCCCAACAACGACGCCAACGTGCGGCGCTATTCTGCCCAGGTGATTACCGTGCCGGAATGGACAGACGCCAACAACTGGGCCGCCGCTGCTGATCCCGCCGAGTTGGAGGGGGTGTGCATCGGCTATCGGTTCGGGCGCGCGCCCGAGATTTTCGTCGCGCAAGGGGAGCAGATGGGCAGCATGTTCACCAACGACGAAATGCGGATCAAGTGCCGGTTTCTGTATGCCGTGGGCGTTGGGGACTATCGCGCGCTGTACAAGAGCAACGTGGCAAATTAGTCGCTGGGGAAGGTGTTAGTCTGAACCTCCTGGGCCGACCAGCGGGATACGCTGGCGATAGGATGATGTTGATTGGCGGGTGGGGGCTGGCTCTGCCCGCCCATATTCTATGCGGAGGTGCGCTGTATGTCCGAAACTCCCTGGTATCGGAAGCGGGACGTGCAGGAGGCGATCAGGAACCTGATTGTCGCCATTCTGCTGGTGTTGCTCGCGCTGCTGGGCTATGACGTGGGTGTGGCGCAGCCGCGCCTGGAGCAGGCGCTGGCCCGGCAAGAGGCCGCGACGACGCTCTATCAAGCGCCCGATGCGAGCGCCCCGTGTCTTGATGTGCGTTGACGAGGTGGATGAGGTGGATATGGCCCGGAAGACGATTTTCACCGGCCATTATAAACGCGGCCCGGATGGCCGCAGGAGGTTTACGCTCGTGAAGGTGCAGACGGAACAGTTGACGATTGAGGCTTCCGGCACGCTGTCTTGTGGCAGCAAGAGCAAGCTGATTATCCCGCATTTTGCCACCGCTGATATCCCCGAAGCAGCGGCGGCCAACGAGGGGATGCTGGTGTACGACACGACGCTGAACGTGCTCAAGGTTAGCAACGGCGTGGCCTGGCTGACCATCACCGCCGCGTAGAAAGATACAAAAGGGGCGGCCCTTATCCGCGGCATGATGAAGAGTGAATGACTTTAACCCGGCGTGCCATCTTGGCAGTTGAAACTGCACCAACCAGTGCAGAGCCGCCCTTCGGCGGCTGGGAAGCAAGTCCACGAAGGTGGGCGCGCCATGCATGGCGGCGCCAGCAAGCTGGCGATGCAACGGTTGCCGCGGTCTCAACCGCCTATCCCAACGGTTGTTGCCGAACGGTTTTGCCAACCTTCATCATGCCGCACCCTCTCCCAGGGAGCGAAGGGGAACAGGGCGGCCCCTTCCCATCGCACACATTGGAGGCGCGTATGAGCACGTTGGCCGAACTGATTGATCTGGCGGAGCTTGATCTGCGCGATACGGGCAACGCCAACTGGTCTATTGAGGAACTGACGGCGTATATTCAGCGGGCGCTACGCAGCTATAACCAGGTGGACCCTATTCGCGCAGTTGCCGAGGTGGAACTGGTCGCCGCATCGCGTGAGGTCTCGCTGGCTACGCTGCCCGGCCTGATGCAGCTTACCGACGTCTGGTATCCCTATGACGCCGACACCTACCCGCCCAAGCGCCCGCGCTGGGAACTGCTCTCGGAGGATACGCTGTACCTGTTGGTGGAGGACGCGCCGCGCGCGGGCCAATGGGCGCGGCTGTTCTATACCAGGGGGCACACGATTGACGGGCTGGACGGGGCCGACGCGACCACGCTGGACGGTTCGGCGGAGGGGCTGGTGGTGTTGGGGGCGACTGCCTACGCGGCGCTGCAATATGCCCAGGCCACCATCAACACGGTGACTGTGAGCGGCTGGACGCCTCGCCAGTTGCAAGAGTGGGCCGCCGAGCGCATGGCTTCGTTCCGCGAGGGGCTGGAAGCCGTGCGGCGGCGGGCCATTTTGGAGGCGGACGCGCGCGTGTCGTGGCGGGCCACCACCCGCCAGGAGGGGCAGGGTGGAACTGTATGAGCGTTCGTTGCAGGGCAGAGAAGGGGGGCAGGTGAAGCATGGAACGCATCAGCCGCGCGCGAGTCGTGGCCTACGACGCCAGCGCGCACACGGCCACCGTCGAGTTGAACGACGCACCGGGTATGCTGCTCAACGTGCCCGTCGCAATGGATGTGGGCGGGCACTTGATGACGGCGGGGCGCGAAGTGGCGTTGTTGAGCTGGGCCGACGTGGGCGGCGTGGTTCTGGGGCCATATGGCGCTGCGCCGTCGGGCGACCCGCTGATGCCGGGCGAGCGCCTGTATATCTACGATACCGGCACCTATATCAGAAGGCGCACCGATGCCTCAGAGGTGCACCTGTCCACCGACCAGGCCGAGTTGCACTTGCGGCCAGGCGACAGCAGCGGGCATCTGGCCGTCACCGCCGACGCGTTGCGCCCCGTGGCTGCCACCGCGCCCGACCTGGGCGCGCCGGACAGGCGTTTTGATGTGGCCTATTTGAACGACGTGGACGCCGCGGGCAACGCCGAGTACCAACTGTCTTCCGTGGTACGGCGCTATGTCACACGGCCCAAGCAAATTCTCTACCCGCCGAACGGCACCTATTTCGACCTGTGGACCTTTACCACGCCGGGAGGATCGACGAGCGTGGGCCAGCGCGGCGACCTGTCCGGGTTGTTGGTGGTGACATTCAACAATCGTAGCACCGGCAGCCCGCCCTATGCCATGTTCAGCGCGGTCTATTTTCTGAGCATCTTTGCGCAGTACACCTCTCCCATGACGGCCAAACTGACGCGCCTGGCGGAGCACCTGCACAGCGGCCCGGCCATCACCTATGACATCCGCCCCAAGGCCGGGGCGAGCGATACATCCCTGACGCTGGAGATGAGCGTTGCCCACGCCAACTGGTACGATTGGCCGCACCTGGTCGCTCACCTGGATGTGCAAAGCCACGCTACAGTCAGCGCAGTCTATATCACGCCGGAGGTTGTCTAGCGATGAAGCAACCCACTTTTCTGACATTAAAGGGCCTGGAGCAAGAGTTGGCGTTGATTAGCCAACGGCTGCGCCGCGTGCGGGCGGCGTTACAGCGGGCCGGGCTGCACCTGGATCAAATCGAGCCGGGTGCGCCCGCTCTGGCCGAAGTCAGCCATCTCGACGCGCTGGCGGCGATCCAGCGGCGGGCCGAAATCGCGCTGGCGCAATTGCAGGCGCGGACGCTGGGCAGCAGCGATACCGTGGATGAGGAGGCAAAAAGCTAACGCTCTCAATCCCGGCCACCTTCTCCGGAGTTTCAGAGGCGGACAGGTAGCTGCACCTACCCGTCCGCCTTTGAACTGGATGTAGAGGGGGAGCCGACCAGCAAAAATTTGCCACGACTGGCCCGCATTGGTATACTCTCCATACTATGAGAGATGACCCGAATCACAGGATGCAGGAACCAGAGGAAGTTGGCCGCGCAGCCGACGCCATTGTTGGCGCCGAATTTGCCGTGATCCGCGTGCGCCTCAACGCGAGCCTCCTCACGGAGAAAGAGGCGTTGCAGGCGGCGGCCAGGCTGCGCCACCACCCCTTTTGCTCTCCTGTGCTGCGCCAAGAGATAGACATCTTTTGCGCCCGCTTGCAAGATCACCTGGGCCATGCCGCCCACGCTGGATAGACGGTACCTCAATGCCTACCCGCGTTGCTCTGCTGTGGAGTGTCTTGTTGGTTGTTGCCCTGTTGGTGGGGTGCGGCCCCACGCAAGCGAATAAGCAGGCCACTGCTGTGGCGACAGCCGACAATGCTGACGCAACGCAGGCGGCGGGAGCGCCCGGCCCCGCGCCCACCAACGAGATCCCCTCTGATGGTAACTCGCCCCGGCTCGCCTTTGGCGCAGCGCATGGGGAGAATTCCGAGATATACACGGTGAACGCCGACGGCTCGAACAGGGTGCGCCTGACGGATGACCCCGCGTGGGATTTCGGCCCGAGTTGGTCGCCGGATGGCAGCCGAATCGCTTTTGCCTCTAACCGCGATGGGAATTACGAGATTTACGTGATGGACGCGGACGGGGGGAACGTGACGCGGCTCACCGAGAACGACGCGCCGGACGGTATGCCCGTTTGGTCGCCCGATGGACGCAAGATCGCGTTCGAGTCTGAACGAGACGGCAACCGCGAAATCTATGTGATGAACGCGGACGGCTCTGGTCAGACCCGGCTGACGAATAACGTACACCTGGACGCTGCCATCTCCTGGTCGCCCGACGGCAGCCAGATCGCTTTTCATTCCCTGCGCGGCGATAACTATGACTTGTACGTGATGAACGCCGACAGGAGCGGGGAAAAGCAGCTGACTGATCACCCTGAACTGGACGCTGACCCCTGTTGGTCGCCCGACGGCTCGCAGATTGCCTTTGTTTCAGGGCGCGATGGCAACGCCGAGATATACGTGATGAACGCGGACGGCTCCGGGTTGACTCGGTTGACCCACAACGACTATCCCGATTACGACCCGAACTGGTCGCCCGATGGAGGCGAGTTGGCGTTCACCATCGTTTCGGATGACACCATGCACATCTGGGCGATGCGCGCCGATGGTTCGCAGGCCAGGGCTGTCGTGGTAGATGAGGATGGGTGCGCCAATCCCCGCTGGCAGCCGCGTTGATCGCGGGCCGCGTTAATCGCAGCAGGGCTTAATCCTGGGCATCCAGTTCCCGCGCTCGCCTCAGGTCGTCTGCTGCGCGGTCATATTGACCCTGGCGGTGGTATAGCTCGCCGCGCTTTTGATAGGCCAGCGCATAGTCGGGCCGTAGCCGGATTGCCTCGGTATAGTCGGCGATGGCCTGATCTACCTTCCCCTCGTGATCGTACACCAACCCTCGGTAATAGTACGCCTGGGCATGGTTGGGGTCCAGGCGCAACGCGATCGCATAGTTCTCCAGCGCATGGGGGTGATCGCCCAGATGGTCATAGGTCACCCCACGATTGATATACGCCTCCGTATACTGGGGGGCCAACTGGATGGCCGTGGTACAATCCGCGAGAGCCTGTTCCCAATTCCCCAGGGCGTCGTAGACCGCCCCACGCAAGCTATAGGCCATCACATACGATGGATTCAGGGCGATGGCCTTGTTGCAGTATTCCAGCGCCGCGTGATAGTCTTCCTTCCGGTATTCGACAATAGCCTGGCTATAGTGTTCCTCTGCGGTCAACTCGGCCATGGTGGGCGCAGGCTCGCCGATTACCTTGGCGACCTTGTGCAGCACGTGGGGCCATTCTGTTGGGGAAGTGGTACGCAAGTCGCCGCGCATCGGGCGCTTGAGGAATCGGCTGCGTAGGCGCTCCATCGCCTCCTCGAAATAATCGTGATGCAGGGTGATAGCGTTATAGCGGGGCAACTGCTTCAGGTTGCCGGTCAAGAAGGATTTGATTTCGTCAAAGTGAAAGCCGTTCGCCAGTATGGGGATGATATTGCGCTGTAACGCGATGGCATAGTCGATCTCTCGCCAGAACCAGTCAGATGGGCTGCTTGTAGGCTCCAGCGAGCCGGTAGTGAGGATGACGATGAAATGGACCCGCGCGGCGATCTGATTCAGGATGATGGTATCGAATGTACCGGCGTCGATACTCTCCACGTCCATGAACACGTCAAAGCCGTGGGCGCTCAGGTCCTGAAACACTGCGCGCGCGATGTAGCTGCTCAGATGGCGTCGGTAGCTGATAAAGACGGTCTTGCTTTCGTCAGGCACTGTGATTCTCCCCTGGATGGCTATGGGCCTGCACACCCCTGGTAGTTCTGGCGAGTTTTTTTCTGTTAGCCTTTACAGATTATATCACACGCAGATGGGGGACACATCCGCCTTTCGCAGCATATGAATAGGCAAACAGGCGCAGGCTGACGCTGCGCCGTCTTGTCCCGATGGTGAGCGGCTAGGGGTTGCTGTTGCTTGTGGGGAGGACGCCAGGGGCGGGCTGGCATATGCGTAGCCGCGCTGTGGGGGAGTTTGTGCCTACGAGGAACGCGCCAGGGATAACGCGCCCACGAGTCTATCGTGGCTGCGCTATCCCTGGCGCGTGTGGTTACAAGCGGATGGGAACCGCGCTATTCTCCCGGCTCTGCCAGGCGCGCTTCGGTTTGCTCGTCGAACAGGTATGCCCGCTCGGCGGGGATGACAATGTTCACCCGAAAGCCCGTATTCAGCCGCATTTCCAGCGGAGCCTGCACGCCGAAAATCAGATCTCGCGCCTGGACATTGACCAGTTGGTGGCGCTGGGCAAAGTTGGGAGAGCTGTTCAGCACCTCCGTGCGGATGACCAGGTCTCCTTCTGGTGTTGGCTCGCCTTCGGGGATGACGCGCGCGTCTTCGCTGTGGAACCCCAGCACAACCTTTTGGTCGCGCTGAACCAGGTTCAGCAGGTGCGCGGGCACGGGAATGCGCCCGATGTCGCTATCTAGCTCCCCGTCGCTGGTCACGCGCCAGCCTGGCAGCAGGTTCATGGGGGGGATGCCCACGAACCCGGCCACGAACGAGTTGACCGGCTTGCTGATGATGTCCTGGTAGGTGCCTAGCTGCTCGATTTTGCCCTGGCGCATGACGGCAATCCGGTCGCCGAGGGTAATCGCCTCAACCTGATCGTGGGTGACATAAATGGCGGTGATGGCAAAGCGCTGCACCAGCCGCCTGATCTCGATCCGCGTAGAGCTACGCAGTTTAGCGTCGAGGTTGGACAGCGGCTCGTCGAACAGAAACAGGCTGGGGTCCCGGACGATACACCGGCCAATGGCTACGCGCTGTTGCTGGCCGCCGGACAGTTGCCCCGGCTTGCGCGAGAGCAGTTGCTCAAAGCCGATGCCCATAATCTCGGAGGTGATGCGAATGCGTTCCATCATCTCTTCGGATGGGCGCTTGCGAACCTTGAAGAAAAAGGCGAGGTTGCCTTCGCTTTCCATGTGGGGGTAGAGGGCATAATTCTGAAAGACCATCCCGATGCCTCGGTCTTTGGGGGATACCTCGTTCATCAGCTTGCCGTCGAAATAGACGTTGCCCTCGTCCATAGGCTCCAGCCCGGCCACGACGCGCAGCAGGGTGCTCTTGCCGCAGCCAGACGGCCCCACGCAGGCCATCGTCTCCCCGTCGTTGATGGTCAGGTTCAGGTGGTCAAGCGCCACCACCGGCCCATCGCCAGTGATGGCCGCGTTCTCTTCCTGATGGGCCTGCACACGCTCAACAAAGGCTTTGTCCTCGAAAGATGAAAACGTGCCACGGTTTCCCCTGGCCTGAAAGACTCGTCCGCCCGGTTTGAAAACCTTGGTCACGTTCTCCAAACGGATTTCTGCCACGTTGCTCCCCCTCTTGTCTTTAAAGGCGAACAGTTTGCAGGCGCGCCCTGGGGGAAACCTCACCCCCGGCTGTACCCAGCCGCCCCTCTCCAGACTTGGAGAGGGGACACGACCAAGCCGCGCCTTGCAGGTGCAAGTCCGCGCTAGAATGGCGCCACCTGTTCGCCCCTGAACCCTATTATCAGAGTATTCCACGACGCGAACCCATTATACAGGCTGTGAGACCACCAGGCAAGCGAGGCCCAGGGCGCAGCCCGCACCCGTCCCCATGTGGCGTTGGTCAATTGGCGGGAACTGGGCTACAATCTGGCGAGAACATGGACAGGGAGTTGACCAAGATGATGTTACGGACCTTGACTGTGGGCCGCCTGGGCACGAACTGCTATGTGGTGGCCTGCGAGCGCACCCGACAGGCGATGGTGGTTGACCCTGGCGACGACGCGCAGGATATCCAGCGCGCGCTGGACGAGCTAGAGGCGCAGGCGCGGCTGATCGTCCTGACCCACTTTCACTTTGACCATATGCTGGCCGCCGACCCGTTGCGCCGGGAAACAGGGGCCACCCTCGCCATCCACGAGGCGGACGCGGCCCACCTGACCAGGCCGCCCGCGCTGTTTCGCTTTTTCTCCCCCAATGTGCCCGAAGGTCTGGTGGCCGACCAGTTGTTGCACGATGGCGACGCGCTCGCCGTGGGGGACATACGCGTGGAGGTGTTGCACACGCCGGGCCACTCGCCGGGGGGCATTTCCCTTTGGCTGCCGGAGGAGCAAGTGGTGTTTAGCGGCGATGCGCTGTTCCGCCAGGGGATTGGGCGCACTGACTTTCCGGGATGCAGCTCGGACCTGCTTTTGCGCAGCATTCGTGAAAAGCTGTTCGCCCTGCCGGATGAAACCGTTGTCTATCCAGGCCACGGCCCGGCGACCACCATCGGCTATGAGAAGCAGCACAACCCCTGGGTGGCGGATGGGCGGTAATCACGGCAATGCGCCATTAGGATAGGCGGTTGAAACCGCCGGGTATGCGTGGAAGGGGATGGGACCGCCGCCATCCTTGGCTAATGGTGCTGACATTTGATTGTCACGGCCAGCGGATTCCACTCACCACCCTCACCCCCGGCTGTACCCAGCCGCCCGGCATGCATGCCGCACTCTCCCAGGGGGCGAGGGCGGCATGTATGCCGGTGGCATATTGCGGCGCTTACCGCCTTCTCCCCCCG
>JAAYXX010000220.1 GCA_012515695.1 Chloroflexota bacterium | reverse complement strand
TGCGCGTTATAGAGGGGGCGTTTTATATTTTATGGACCCTACACCGACTATTCGCTTCGATTACGACACAGGGGGTTGGCATGCCTGCAACGGTTGGGATTGGCGCTCAGTGGGGCGACGAGGGAAAAGGCAAGATCATAGATCACCTGGCCGAGCGAGCTTCAATGGTAGTGCGCTACCAGGGAGGCAATAACGCCGGTCATACGGTGATTATCGGGGACACGGTGCTCAAGCTGCACCAAGTTCCGTCGGGGATCACCCGGCCATCGGTGGCCGCCGTTCTGGGGCATGGCATGGTGATCAACCCGCCCGCGCTGGTGGAAGAGCTGGACATACTCGCAGCCGAGGGTATCTCTACCGATAACCTGCACATTAGCGCCAACGCCCATATCATCATGCCCTACCATATCCTGCTGGATGAGCTGGAGGAGCGGCGTCGCCAGGATCAGGCCATCGGGACGACCAAAAAGGGCATCGGCCCCGCCTACACCGACAAGGCGGCCAGATCGGGCCTGCGCGTCCAAGACCTGATTGACCTGGACCGCTTTGCCCGGCGAACGGCCCTGGCCCTGGAGCGCGTCAACCTGGAGCTAACCCGCGTGTTTAACGTGGCCCCGCTCAAGGTGGAGGACATCGTCGAGCAGTATGCCCCGGCAGCCCGACGGATGGCGCCCTATGTGCGGGATACGGGCCTGTTCATCTACGAGGCGTTGCGCCGCGAAGAAAAGGTGCTGATGGAGGGCGCTCAGGGGACCATGCTCGATATTGATAATGGCACGTATCCCTTTGTCACCTCCTCCTCGCCTTCGGCGGGGGGAGCCGTCCAGGGGGCGGGCATCGGCCCCACGTGGATCAAGGACGTGCTGGGCGTGGTCAAGGCATACACCTCGCGCGTCGGCATGGGGCCATTCCCCAGCGAACTGACGGACAGCATAGGGGATTGGATCGTCGAGCACGGGCACGAATACGGCACGACCACCGGACGGCGGCGGCGTTGTGGATGGATTGACCTGGTGGCCCTGCGCTATGCTGCGCGCATCAACGGCTTTACCGGCATCGCCATCACCCGACTGGACGTGTTGAGCGGGCTGGATGAGGTGCGGTTGTGCGTGGGCTATCGCCTGCCAGACGGCACCGTGTTGCAGGAATACCCGTCGGACACGCAAGTTCTGGCACAAGTAACGGCGGTTTACGAGACCATGCCCGGGTGGCAAGAGGACATCAGCGCCATCCGGACGTTTGACGAGCTGCCCGGCAACACCCGAGCCTATTGTCAGCGCATCTCGGACCTGCTGGGCGTACCCATTGACTTGATTTCCGTGGGCGCGGAACGTAACGCACTGATTGCGCTGCGTTGGCCTATCTAGACTGATTGCCTGCCGAGATTGGCATGGGTGTAATCCGAACGCTTGATCATTGTAGCTAGTTTCGCTTTCACCTGCTTCCCAGAGAGCGGATAGCAGGAACACATTGAAGGAGGGCAAATGTCATCGTCATTCGAGCAGAAATGGGTCGAGGGTCTCACCTTTGATGACGTACTGCTCATGCCCGGAAGGTCGTCCGTGCTGCCCAGCAAGATCGACCTTTCCACGAATCTCACACCGAATATCCGGCTGAACATTCCCGTGCTCTCGGCAGCGATGGACACTGTCACCGAGGGGCGCATGGCCATCGCCCTGGCGCGTGAAGGGGGTCTGGGGGTTATTCACCGCAACTGCTCGCCAGAAGAGCAGGCTGCTGAGGTAGACAAGGTCAAGCGGTCCGAGTCTGGCATGATCGTGGACCCGATTACCCTGCCGCCCACGGCCACGCTGGCCCAGGCTAAGGAGATCATGGCCCGCTACCACATCTCTGGCGTGCCCATCACCCTGGGCAGCCGGTTGGTGGGTATCCTGACGAACAGGGATATTCGCTTTGCCACCGAGGACGCCAAGCCGGTCTCGGAGTATATGACGTCCGAGAACCTGGTGGTAGCCCCGTTGGGCACGACTTTTGATGAGGCCATCGAGATCCTGCAAAAGCATCGCATTGAAAAGCTGCCCCTGGTGGACGAGCATTTCAACCTGCGGGGGCTGATTACCGTCAAGGACATCCAAAAGCGCAAGGATTATCCCCACGCGACGCTGGATTCCAGCGGTCGCCTGGCGACCGGGGCGGCGTTGGGCGTGGGGCACGACATGCTCGAGCGCGCGGCGGCGCTGGTACAGGCCGGGGTGGACGTGTTGGTGATCGATACGGCCCACGGCCATTCGGACATGGTTCTGCGCGGAATGGAAACCCTACGCAAGCGTTACCCCGATGTCGCCATTATCGCGGGCAACGTCGTGACTGCCGAAGGCACTCGCGACCTGATTTCCGCTGGCGCGGACGCCATCAAGGTAGGCGTGGGGGCTGGTTCCATCTGCACGACGCGCATCG
>JAAYXX010000219.1 GCA_012515695.1 Chloroflexota bacterium | reverse complement strand
CTGGCCGCTCTGGTACGGCTTGCGCCGCTGGCTGGTACGCACGGGGCTGTGGGGCCTGGCGATGGCCAGCGTGTCGCTGATCGTTCCGCCGCTGCTGACCTGGTTGTTCCCTGCGCTGAACGTCGGCGCGTCCCCTCAGACCCACATCTCAATGGTGCTTCTGGCGACGACGATGGCTATTCTGCCAGGGACGTGGAGCGATATGCTGGCTGCCCACGACCGAGATTCCATGTCGTCGGGCGTGCTACAAAGCAGCACCATGCGAGAACTAGCTCGCGGCGTCGTCGGCCTGGTCGTTGTCCTGACGCTGTTGGGAGCCTTACGCATAGCCGCCCCCCTCTGGCAGCACTGGAACGGGGCCACCCACGCCGTCACAGTACAGGAATGGTTCGGCGCGCAATGGAACCGCCTGGAGACTGGCATAGACACATTGCTGGGCCAGTACTATCTGCG
Source organism: Chloroflexota bacterium (assembly GCA_012515695.1). Lineage (GTDB taxonomy): Bacteria > Chloroflexota > Anaerolineae > UBA1429 > UBA1429 > JAAYXX01. The sequence goes on along the minus strand of JAAYXX010000219.1, from coordinate 5,019 downwards.
ACGTTATGACCGCCGCGCTCCGGTGCGGGCGAAAGCGACCCCAACCGCAGCGCCCCCCGCCCAAGAGGAACACGCCCCCTGAGCGTGCGCGCACAGGAGCCTGCAAATGTTGGCGAAATGGAGAAAACTGGGACATGAGCAGCGAGGGGCCAGCCTGGTCGAGTTGGCCCTGGTGTTGATGCTGCTTCTGCTGATGGTAATGGGCATCGTCGATCTGGGGCGAGCGTTCAATGACCAGATCGTTCTCACCAATGCCTGTCGCGAGGGCGCGCGCTATGCCTCCCGCTTTCCCGCAGACTCGGCGGGAATTATCGAGGTGACCCGCCGCGCAGCAGAGGGCAACGGCATTGACCCGGACGCCATAGAGGTAACGATTACCGGCCTGGGGGCGTCCGAGGGGCAGCCCATCCGGGTTACCACTGCCTACGATTTCCAAATGTCTCTCGGTGGACTCGTTGGGATCAACACGCCCATCGTCTTGCGTACCCATACCGAAATGGTGGTCTTTGGCCTGGATTGACGCGTATGGATGGCCCAATCAGGAGCCTGATCAATGCGCCTTGCTGTAGCACTCTCAAGAGGAGATAGCCCATGAAGTCTGCGTGTGAGCGCCAGGAGACCGGCGCAGTGCTGGTCCAAACCGCGCTGCTGCTCGTCGTTTTACTGCTGTTCGTCGGCCTGGCCGTGGACGTGGGCAGCCTGTACACCGAACGACAGCGCATGCAGAACGCTGCCGACGCGGGCGCGTTGGCGGGCGCTCACGCCATCTGCTTTGGCGGCGACCCCGTCGCGGCGGCCACCGATTACGCCCAAAACCGCAACGGCGCCGACACCACATTGGTTGAGGTGATAGACGGCTACCAGGTGCGCGTAATCGCCACGCGCGCGGCCACCACCTACTTTATGGCGTTGGCGGGGATGGACGTCGTTACCGTCAGCGCCGAGGCCACCGCCGCCTGCGGAGCGTCCACCAGATTATGCGGGGCCTTTCCCGTCGCCTTTGACAAAGCGACCTGGGACAAGATTCCCTGCAGAAGCGATTTTTACATCTGGGATGACGACAGCGTGACAGACGACCTGTGTGCAAAATGCCAGTGCGAGGGCGTCATTGGCAGCGCCGCCAGCGTAGGGCCTGGACAACGCGGTTGGGTGCGCTTTTCCGCGCCGCCTGCGCCGTTCCCCAATCCCTACAGGTGCGGCGGCAACTGCGGAACCAACGCCCTGAGATGTTGGATCGCGCACGATTACGCCGGACCACTGGACATCGGGGACTGTGTGCCCGGCGATCCAGGCGTCATCAGTTCGGCGCTGCAAGAGGCCGAGAAGCGAGAAGGGGACAACCTCGCGGTGTTGCTCTGGGATACGGGGCCATGCGAGCGTGTCGTTGGCTCCTGCCCTGGCACGCTATACCGTATCGCTGGATTCGGCTATGTACAACTCGTCGAGGTCGAATCCAAGCTCACCATCCCGCCCAGAGAGGGCTATAAACAGAACGAGTGTCCCAAGAACGCCAAAGCCATGCGAGCCACCAAGCTCTGCAACCCGCCCGCCGTTCCGTGTGGTCGCACAGATGGCAGCTCGCCCACAGGCGAGTTCGGCGCTGTCAGCCTGATTGACAGCGACTGACGCCCACCCGACAACACCCAAAGGAGGCGCGCCATGCAGCCTGCATTCGAACGCCAGGAAACCGGCGCGGCGCTGGTCCAAACCGCGCTGCTGCTCGTCGTTTTGCTGCTGTTCGTCGGCCTGGCCGTGGACGTGGGCAGCCTATACGCCGTGCGACGGCACATGCAGAACGCCGCCGACGCAGGCGCGCTGGCGGGCGCGCGCGCCATCTGCTTTAGCGGCGACCCCATCGCCGCGGCCACCGATTACGCCCAAAACCGCAACGGCGCCGACACCACATTAGTTGAGGTGATAGACGGCTACCAGGTGCGCGTAGTCGCCACGCGCGCGGCCACCACCTACTTTATGGGGTTGGCAGGCCTGGACACCATCGACGTCAGCGCCGAGGCCACCGCCGCCTGTGGAGTGGCCGAGAGCGCCTGCGGGGTGTGGCCCATTGCCTTCAGCGTTACCATCTGGGAAAAGAGTTGTAGCGATGTGGTCGCCGTCTGGGATGATGACAAGATCGAGCCGGACTGCACGCTATACAACTGCGACCTGGACGGAGACGGAGACAACGATATTGTAGCGGGGGGAGATCGAGGCTGGCTCGACTTTTCCGAAGCATCAGACTCTGCCTATGGCGAAGGGTGCAGCAAGAGCGGCTGTGGCGCGGATGAACTCAAATGCCTCATCGTCAGCGATTACGGGGCAAAGCTGTCCCTCCCCGTCTGCGTTCCGGGAGCTTCGGGCGTCAAGGCGGCGGCCTGGCACGCTGCCAAGGAAAGGCAGGGCGCCCATGTCATCATCCCCCTGTACGATTCCATAGGCTGCACGTCGGCGCACGATTGCCCCGGCGGCTTGCGCTACAACATCGTCAGGTTCGGTTGCGCCACGGTGGTCGAGGCGACCACCGCCAGGCTAAGCCCTGTGGCAGGAACAGGGCCGGTGCAAAACGCCAAGGTCATCCTCATGCGGATCGACTGCGACCACTGCGATACCCGTTGTGGCAGCGCAGCCGCCAGCCCTCCCGGCCCCAAAGACGTGACGGCGGTCAGCCTGCTAGACTGACGCGCCGATGGGCGATTGATGAGTTTTGACCAAATAGTGCGGTAACAGCCATTAGGATGGGCGGTTGAAACCGCGGCAACCAATTGCATCGCCAGCTTGCTGGCGCCGCCATGCATGGCGCGTCCACCTTCGTGGACTTGTTTCCTAGCCTGCGAAGGCAGGCTTTGCAACGGTTGGTGCAGTTTTAACTGCCTACGAGATGGCACGTCGGGTTATCAAAGTGAATCTCCATTTCATAGCGCCCGCTATTCTTGCCGATTTCATTCAGCCTTTACGCTCGCCAGACCACCAGCCCTGCAGATAGTATCCGTTATCCCCCGCGCCCCACGAAATCAATGGCATCTTAAGGGATACTCAACGGCGCTATGCTATCATAACAGTGATAGGCAGATTGAACATCCAGAAATGCGCTTTGCACAGTTCGTTACGGTGGGGGGTAAGCTGTGAGCATGTCAGCATATGAGGCAGTACGCATCTTGCTGGTGAGCGCCCAGGAGACGGTACGCGATGAGGTGGCCAGCGCTCTCCAGTCGCGCCTGCCGCAGCATCAACTTCGTTGGGTGGCCCACCCTGATCTGGCCCTGGGCCAGGCGCAAGACCTGATGCCGCACTTGATCCTGGTGGATGACGAACTGCCCGGCACGTCGCTGGATGCTTTTGTCAGGGAACTGGCTCCTCAGGTGCGCGGGGCGGCCATCCTGCTGCTCATGGAACCCAGCGGCCTCCCCCAGATCAGCCAAATGATGCTGGCGGGCGCACAAGGCTTTGTGCCCAAGCCGCTCGATCAGGAGCAACTGGCGAACAGCCTGCAAGGGCTGCTACAAGCGCGCGTTCCGACCGAGGCCCGAATGGGCGCGCCCACCCGCTCCGCTGGTCGCGTCATCGTCTTTGCTGCCGCCCAGGGCGGCACAGGCTGCACTACCTTGGCTACCAACATCGCCCTGGGCCTGAGCCAGCAAACTGCCCAACCCACCGTCCTGGTTGACGCCAGCTATGCCGCCCCGGCGGTGGACGTGGCCCTCAACTTGCGCGATGGGCATAGCATCGCGGACCTGCTGCCCCGCCTGTCTCGCATGGATGAGGAACTGGCGCGCGGTATGCTCCCCCGGCACACGTCGGGGATGTATGCTCTTCAGGCCCCGCCGATGGGCAGCCTGTCCGCCCCCATTCCCCGCACCCAAATACATCAGGTGGTGGACATTCTGCGGCGCTCGTTTGCGTGGGTGATCGTGGACGCGGGGCTGCCCATTGGCGAAGCGGCCTGGGCATGGCTGGATGTGGCGGACCGTCTGGTCCTTTCTGTTCTGCCGCAAACCGTCAGCCTGCACAACACCCGCCAGATGATCGCCCAATTGCAAGAGCAGGACTACCGCCAGGATAGGGTCAGGCTGGTCGTCAACCAGGCCACGCTGGTAAACGGCGTCAAGCTCCCGGATATTGAAAGCTATATCCACTTCCCTGTGGCCGAGACTATCAGCGCCGATCAGTCATTGGTTACCCACGCCATGAACCACGGCGTCCCCGCTATCCTCAGCCATGACCACAGCGCGCTGGTCCGCGATTACCGACGGCTTGTGCAGCAGATCGTTGAGGAGTTGCCCTGTAGGGACATTGGCAAGCAGCAGGCCGACTCGCCCCGTCAAAATATCGCGACGTGGCCCATCGAGTCGTCCGATACCGAGCCAGTGATCGCCTGGCAGATCAAGCCCAAGCATCCAGCCTATGGCCTACCCATCGCGCCCACGCCCAAAGGCGACGCGCCGACCATCAGCAATTAGATTGCGCGCCTTGGGGCGAGGGGGCTTGGACCGCCGCTATCTTTGGCCAATGGCGCCAACTTTTCGCGGATCAAGTGCTGGGGCAAGATCGGAGTTGCCCTCATCCGCCCTTCGGGCACCGGCATACATGCCGCCCTCGCCCCCTGGGAGAGGGAGCGGCTCCGTAGGAGCCGGGGGTGAGGGTGGTGAGGGTGATCTGCTGGCCGTGACAGTCAAATGTTAGCACCATTAGCTATCCTTGGCAGCCGTCCTAGATGCCGGTGCCAGCGGCTCTACGAGCCGGGAGGGGCAAATGATGGGGAGCCTGGGCGCGATTGCCCTCGCCTACATAACCAGTCGCCAACATCCAGGGATAATAGCCCTGCCCAGATAAACAGGAGCAAGTCATATGTTGAAACCCAGTTCCAACGCGCTGCGAAGCCCTGACCCCGAAGCCAAGAGTGGCAACTGCAACCGCCAGATTTCCACACAACAGATTCGGGAACGGGTACAACGCCGCCTGCTGGCCGAACTAAGCCCTACCATTGACACGCGCAATGTAGATCAGGTGCGCCCAACGCTAGAG
>JAAYXX010000218.1 GCA_012515695.1 Chloroflexota bacterium | reverse complement strand
TCGTTGATGGCGTTCAGCACCACTGCGCTATACGGGTGAAAAGATAGCCGGATATCCCACTCTCGCGCCAGCGCGCCCAACATTTCCAGTTGCGCGGCGCATTCGTCTATTTGTGCCCAGTCCACCGCTTCCCGCTCCCGGTCGAACGGGGCCAGTTCAGCGTGCAGGCGATACATATGCAGGTCGTTGGCGTGCAGATAATACAGGATATCGCGCAGCGTGACCAGATTGACGCTCCAGTGAGACACTTGCGACTGGCGGCGGGCGTCATGAGAGGCTAGATCGGTGCGCCCGAAAATGCGGACGGAAAACCCCAGTCGCATTACCCCTCCCATATGCCCCCCCGTAGCCGCGCCATTCTGGCGCGCCCCCCTGGCTGCATATCATAGTCCATCTGGCCTACCATGTGGGCTGTACGCCTCTCGTAGCCGCGCCATTCTGGCGCGTTCTCTTGGCGCTGTCCCTATGCCGTGTTGATTCGCAAATCATCCATCAAGGCTCGAAATCACCATTTTCTACCATCAGTGGAACATGCCCTTGTGCCCATGTTGGCCCGTACCACCCGCGTCGTACATACTCTTGAAAGCTGGTATGCGGGTAGTCTCCTGCAGATGTCGCCAGACCATGCTTGATAGGATTGTAATGGATATAGTTGAAATGCCGTTCATAGTCTTCCGCATTGCGGATAACGTGATCCCAAAATCCCCGTTGCCAAAGATGTAATGGTCCGGTTAGGTGGTGCGCTTGTTTATATTTCCTGGTAGTATTCCACTGGATGGATTGCAAGAGCTTGCTGACATTGGTCGTCTCTGGTATTTGGATCAGCAGATGAAAATGATTGGGCATCAGGGCGTAGGAGTGCATCTTGAACGGATGGTAATCGCGTGCCTGCCTCATCGTATCCCGCAACAGTTCCAGGTCGTCGGCATTGTCAAAGAAGGGCCGGCGTTCATGGGTAACGCACGTGATGAAATATATAGCATTTGGCACGTACCAACGCCGAAGCCGAGCTCGAACCGGCGGCTGCTCTTCCATCTTGGCTCCTATGCTTTGGCAGTCCGAATGAGCGCGCCAGAATGGCGCGGCTACAGTGACGGCCGGAGCGAGTGCGCCATCTTGGCGTGTCCGAATAGGCACGTCCGCATGAGCGCGCCAGAATGGCGCGGCTACAGTGACAGCCGGGGCGAGTGCGCCATCTTGGCGGGCCCGAATGAGTGTGCCCTAATGGGCACGCCAAAATGGCGCTACAGCTACGCGGGACAGTTTGCTTCGGGAGCGCGTTGGTGTCAAGCGGGTAAATTGCAACGACTTGATATTCGGGACCACGTACATTATTATTCACACGATGTGGCATATTTTACGTAACCTTTGTCCTTCATTATAATAAATTGTCAAATTGAAGGATGAAGCGGTGTAGAGGATGGGTATAGGCGAACGCGGAGAGCATGATAGACAGATAGAGCAGCCAGATCCCCTGGTTCAGCAGGCGCTAGACCAGTTGGAGGAGGCGCTTTATATATCCGATTTGCAAAGCGGCAAGTTGAGCTATCTCAATAGTCAGGCCGAGCTGATAACCGGCTTTGACGTGCAAGAACTGCAAGACATGGGCGTACAGGCCGCTCGTGATCGTGTTCACCCGGACGATCGTGAGCGTTACATGGCGGGCCTGCGTCGCCTCATCGAGTATGAGGGCCGAGAGGTGATTGAGTATCGCTGGCTGCACCGGGATGGCACGTATCACTGGTTCAGGGACAGCCGTCGAGTGCTGCGTGACGACCAGGGGCAGCCCCTCGCGCTGGTAGGCACGTTGCGCGATATCACCGAGCAGCGCAAGACAAGGGCAACCCTGCGGGAAGCCGAGGCGTTCAATACGGCCATACTAGAATCGAGTGGCGCTCTGATCCTGGTCCTCGATCTCCAGGGGCGCATTGTGCGCTTTAACCGCGCCTGCGAAGAGATCATCGGTTACTCGGCGGAAGAGGTCATCGGAAGGCTTTTCTGGGATGTTCTGATCCCCCCTGACCAGGTCGAGCAAGTGCGCGACGCTTTCGAGAGCCTGTGCGAGCAAGGCACTCCCAGCCGCTACGAGAACGACTGGCTCACGCGCGATGGGGAACGACGGCGCATCGCCTGGTCCAACACGATAGTAAGGGATGAGCAGGACAATCCGCGCTATATCGTCAGCAGTGGGATGGATGTTAGCGAACAGCGGGCCGCCGAGCAAGAGCTGCGAGAGAGCGAAAAGCGCTACCGTACCCTGTTCGAGACGATAAACGAAGGGTTTGCCCTGCACGAAATACTCTACGACGAGCAGGGCGCGCCCTATGACTATCGGTTTCTGACCGTCAATCCGGCCTTTGAGCGGCAGACTGGGCTGCGCGCAGAGGATATCGTCGGGCATACGGTGAGGGAAGTGATGCCCGACATCGAACCCTTGTGGATCGAGCGATACGCCAGGGTCGTGGAAACAGGCGAGCCAATCCAGTTCGAAGCGTATAGCAGGTCGCTGGGGCGTTATTATAGCGCAAGTGCCTCTCGCACCGGGCCGCGACATTTTGCTGCCATCTTTCTCGACATCACCGAGCGGGTGCATGCCGAGCAGGCTCTTCGCGAGAGCGAGGAGCGGTTCCGCGAGGTGTTCACCCATACCCGCGACGCGATCTATCGCCTGGACGTGACGCATGACAAGTACGACTATGCCAACCCCGCCCTGGAAAACCTCATCGGGCTTACCCCTCAACAGATGGCTACAGAGGGCGCTCGTGTATATATTGAGCGGCTCCACCCTCAAGACCGCGAGCGGCTGGCTGAATATCTGGACGCGCTGCGCAACCACAAGCTGGACGAGGATATTATTGATCGGGCCAACCGGATCGAGTATCGCTGGAGAGTCACGAGCGGGGAATATCACTGGTTCAGCGATCAGCGAACGCTGATCACCAAACCCGACGGCACGCAAACGATTGTCGGGTCCATGCTCGATATTACCCCGGTCAAGCAAAGCGAGCAACGCTTGCGAGAGTTGAACGAAACTCTGGAACAGCGAGTGGCCGAGCGTACTATGCAACTACGCACGTTGGCGGCCGAGTTGAGCCGGGCTGAGGAACGCGAGCGGCAACGGCTGGCGCGCATTCTGCACGATCACCTGCAACAACTATTGGTGGCGGCCCGGTTGAACATCACCACATTGCAGCGCCGATTGACAGACGAGTCTGCGCAACGTGCCGTCGCGCGAGTAGACGATGTGCTCGACGAGGCTATTCGCACATCCCGCTCGCTCACGGCGGAATTGAGTCCGCCGGTCTTGTTCGATGCGGGGCTGGCCCCGGCCCTGAACTGGCTGGCGCGTTGGATGCAAGAGAACCAGGGTCTGAAAGTAGAGGTAGAAGCCGAGGATTTGGGCGATCAGCCCCCGGAAGGGTTGCGGGCCATGCTGTTTCAGGCCACACGCGAGCTGCTGTTCAACGTGGTCAAGCACGCCGGGGTAAATCACGCCAAATTAACGATGCATCGCGTGCCCGACGACAAGATAGAGTTGACCGTGCGCGACGAGGGCGTGGGCTTTGACCCATCGCGCATCGGGCAGGAAAAAGAGACCGGTTTCGGGCTGTTCAGCATTCGGGAGCGGCTAGGGTTGTTGGGCGGCGAACTGCGAGTGATCAGCGCGCCGGGGCAAGGCACCCAGGTAACCATGCGGGTTCCCATGCGTGGCGCCGAAGTCGAAGCAGCCGAAGAGGTCGCCGAACAGGCCGCCAGGCGGATGGCTGAAACCGGGCGGGGCGAGGTAGCGCCCGAGGCGGGCGAACGCCCCGTGCAGGTGTTGCTGGTGGATGACCATACTATCATGCGGCAAGGGCTGGCGCGAATGCTGCAAGACGAGCCGGGGATCGAACTGGCGGGCCAGGCGGACAATGGGCAGGAGGCAGTCGCCTTGGCGCTGATGACGCACCCGGATGTTGTGCTGATGGATGTGAGCATGCCGGGCATGGATGGGGTAGAGGCCACCCGCCGCATTCTCGCCGAGTTGCCCGATGTGAAAGTGATTGGCCTCTCGATGCACGAGGGGGCCGAGATAGCGGCCCGAATGCGCCAGGCGGGGGCTGTGGATTACCTCTCCAAGGGGGGCGATCCGGCTGATCTGGTTAGCACCGTGCGGCGTTGGGCGCAAAAGGAGCAGGAACAGGGCAGCCCTGTTCCTGCCAGAAGCGACTAGGCTCCAGGATTTTGGGCCAGGGCGAGGCGCAACCGCCGCGCCACGATTCGCCCAAAATCGTGGATAATGAAGGTTGAAAAATCAACGCCGCAACGTCTGGCTTGCGTCGTGGAAGGGGATTGGACCGCCGCCATCCTTGGCGGCTTGACACTATGCCGGCTGGAAGCCGGCGGTCCAATGCAAGCAGCCTGGGACATTCAGTCCTCGGCATATATGCCGCTGGCGGGGCAGTTGCCAAACTATTTTCTCAACTTTCATTATCCATTCCAGGGTAAAGCGGCTAGACCGCGAACAGGCCATACAGCGCGCGTGGGGCCTCGTACAGCCACAGGCGCGCCACCTCCAGCGCGCTGCTGCGAGACATCCAGCCGCTACGCACAGCCTCGCCCAACACGGCGGCCAGGTGATCCAGGGCAATATCCAGGTGGGCCAGCACCGGCTCCGGGGAGTCAAAGAAATCGCCGCCAAAGCCAATCACATGGTTGGGGGGGATGCTACGCAGGGCCACGCGCAAGAACTGGACGGTTCCGGCGGGGTCCATCGCGTGCGCCCAGCAACAATTGGCCCACGTGTTGGCAAAGCTCCGCAGGATGGCGAATAAATCCTCATACCACGGCGCATTCAGGTGATAGATGTCAAACCGCACCGTGGGATACGCCTTCAAGATGGACACGAAATGACGCAGGTTGGCCTTGGGGTCGGCAGTGCCCACCAAAAAGCCGGTGTGAATGGCGACGGGCAGGTTGTGGTCGTTGGCCGCCCGCAGGATGCGGTCGAATAGATAATCGGACAGGCACCGCGCCCCCCCGTCGAACCGCTCTCCCCGCAGCAGGCGCTGCAATTCAACATCCGCCGCGTCCCAGCAGGGCTTGCCCAGGTCCAGCCCACGGGTATAGGCAGCGTGGTCCTTCAGCCCCACGATACCCAGCGACACGCAGCGATCAATCAAACCTTCGACTGCCTTCTCTAGTTCCTCCAGTGAGCCGATAGACACACCGCATACCTGCTCCAGCAGCTCAATGTCTGCCCGCGTATAGAACTCGTGCAGGGGCAGCGTCCCCAGTAGCGGGTGAATATCTGCGTCAAAGGGGAGCCGCCCGGCCAGAAAATCCCCCACGTTCGCCAGCCCGCCCACCGATGGATGGGCCAGGTAATGGGTGAGCGACCCCGCAATGTGCGCCTGTTGATACGCTCCCCGGCTCATCTCCGGGCTGCGGTCTTGAAGGTGGGCGCGAATAATGTCATAGCTGCCTGGCTCTAGCTCTTCGCTCAGGCCCCATGCTCGCAACATGCGCGCCATCACCTGACCGTAGCCCGTGTAGCGCACCAGCGGCCAGATGCGCGTCAGGTCGGCCCATCGGTCCCGGTCGTTCCGTGAGGTGTCGTGTATGCGCGCGGCCAGCGCCGTGTCTGCATAAGGTAGCAGGCTGCCCAGATAGGCCCGCAAAAAGAAATCGGTAATATCGGTTTGGGGTGTGCAGCCATCGTGGGTGCGTAGGTGTTCGTGGCCGTCTATCACGGGCAGGGTCGCCAGTTCCTCGCGCAGCTCTATGTCTGTATCCATGATTCCTCCAGGGAAGGGGTTCAGGGTGGGGCGGCCCACAGTATGGCTGAAACGGGGCGAGAAGGCAAACGCGGGGAGCGGCCTCACCCTTGACGCCGTGGAGGGCCGGTGCTATAATGTGCCTATCAATTAGATAGTTATCCGCTGCGAAAGAGCCAAGTAGCAACCGCTCGGCCCCATAGAGAGTCGCCGCTGGTGGAAAGGTGACGGGCAGGCGTTGTGAAATCCACTCTGGAGCCGCCCACGGAAAGGCCGTTTCCCTCGGGTTACGGGCCGCTAAGTGTGGCCGGGGTACTCCCGTTACAGGGTCGGAGCCTTGTCAGAGGCTCCCGAGGTTGCGCGCTGCAAGGCGCGTGGCGAATATAGGTGGCACCACGAGAGATGGCGCTTCTCGTCCTATGAGCGAGGAGCGCTGTTTTTATTTACCGCAAAAGGGGGAACCGATGATCGATTTGGCTTTTATTCGTGATCATACCGAGGCTGTGAAAAAGGCCCTGGTTGATTTGAACACCTCCGCGCCCATTGACGAAATCCTGGAGCTAGATGGCCGCCGCCGCGCAATACTCAACGAGGTGGAGAGCTTGCGCGCCGAGCGCAACCGCGTTTCCAAGCTGATCCCCAAGATCAAGGAAAAGGACGAGCGAGACCAGCACATCACCGCCATGCGCGAGGTGGGCGAGCGCATCAAGGCGCTGGAGGACGAGCTTCAGCCGGTGCAGCAGCGGCTAGATGAGGCGCTGCTCGAAGTGCCGAACATGCCCGACCCCAGCGTGCCCGTGGGGCCAGACGAGAGCCACAATATCGTCGTGCGCCAGGTGGGCGAGTTGCCCGCGTTCGACTTTGAGCCGCTGCCCCACTGGGAATTGGGCGAGGCGTTGGGCATCATCGATTTCGAGCGGGGCGTGAAAATATCGGGCACGCGCTTTTACATCCTCAAGGGCCTGGGGGCGCGCCTGCAACGGGCGCTGATCGCCTGGATGATTGACGTGCATACCGAATATCACGGCTACACCGAGGTCTATCCGCCCTTTATGGTTCGCCGGGAATGCCTGGTGGGGACTGGTCAACTGCCCAAGTTCTCGGAAAACCTCTACCACGATGAAGAGGATGACATGTGGTTCGTCCCCACGGCAGAGGTTCCTGTGACCAATATGTATCGCGACGAAATCCTGGCGGAAGAAGACCTGCCCATCTATCACGCCGCCTACACCGCCTGCTTCCGTCGGGAGAAAATGTCGGCGGGCAAGGACACACGCGGCATCAAGCGCGGCCACCAGTTCGACAAGGTCGAGATGGTCAAGTTCGTCAAGCCGGAAACCTCGATGGATGAGTTGATGTCGCTGATAGATAACGCCGAAGATATCAGCCGTCGGCTGGGGCTGCCCCACCGGGTGGTGCAGATGTGCACCGGCGACCTGAGCTTTTCGGCGTCGGTCAAGTATGACGTCGAGTTGTGGGCGGCGGGCAGCCAGGAATGGCTCGAAGTCTCGTCGTGCAGCAATTTCAAGGATTTCCAGGCCCGCCGGGCCAACATCCGCTATCGCCCCGCCGGGGGAGGGCGGCCCGAGTTTGTGCATACGCTGAATGGCTCTGGCCTGGCCCTGCCTCGCTTGATGATCGCCATTATCGAGAATTTCCAGCAGCGGGATGGCAGCATCCGCGTGCCGGACGTGCTGCGACCGTACATGGGCGGCATCGAGGTGATCTCGTAATTGCGCTGTCGCCGGAAGCTCATCATTATCTATGTGTCCTGATGCCACTAGATGAGAGGACCCGGGCGACTGAAATCGCGGCAACCATTGCATCGCCAACTAGTTGGCGCATCGCCCTTCGGCGGCTGGGAAACGAACCTGCAAAGGCAGGTGCGCCATGTATGGCGACGCAAGGGTTGGTGCAGTTTTAACTGCCGATGACGGGCGGAAAAGACGCAGACCGCGCCCCTACCTTTTGATCGCGTGGGGGCGCGGCTTTTGCACTCTCTTTGACGGCTCGGCCCCGGCGCATACAATAGGACTTGGCAATGAACGCATCTGAACACCCGGCGATCACCATTCAAACCATAGAGCGCGCGTTGCAAGGGCCGCTGCCGGGCGAGCAGGCCCAGCAACGCATGGCGCCCGTTCCTCGCAGCCTGCGCCCGACGACGCCCGATATCCCGCCGCGAGAGGGGGCTGTGTTGGCGCTGTTGTACCCTCACGCCGGAGAGTTGCACCTGGCCCTCACCCGGCGCAGCGAGCGCCTGATGGACCATCGCGGGCAGATTTCGCTCCCCGGTGGGCGGCGCGAGCAGACGGACCTCACTTTGTGGGATACGGCCCTGCGCGAGACCCACGAAGAGCTGGCCGTTGATCCTGCCAGGGTGCGCTATATTGGGGCGCTCACTCCACTCTACATCCCCGCCAGCCACTATCACGTCCACCCTTTTGTGGGCTATGTTCCGGTACGGCCCACGTTTGTGCCTAACGCCGACGAAGTAGCCGAAATCATCGAGTTGCCGTTGCGGGTGCTGCTCGACCCCCACGCCAAACGCCAGGAAACCTGGAACTGGCAGGGGAAGCC
>JAAYXX010000217.1 GCA_012515695.1 Chloroflexota bacterium | reverse complement strand
CTGGGCCAACCAACAGGGCCGTGATTATGGTACTCCCGCAACAGAGCGCCAGGACTAGTACAATAATCAGGATGATCCAGAGGTGTTTCTTCTGATTCATGGCATCCTTACCCTTTCGTTGTCCAGCTATTGAATTGTCACCAGCGCGGGGTTGTGCCCCGACTAGTCCAGAACGTCCTCTACAAAGACCGGGTTGCTCCAGGCGATCCCCCCGTTCTCATCCTCACAGGCCACACGCAGGTAGATTTGCTCGGTCCGCAGGGGGCACGCGGCGCTATACAGGTATTGCCCCGCGGGCGCTTCATAGCGCACACCCAATGGGCCACGGGCATAGAAGGTAATGGCCTTGCAAGGGCTGCAATGGACGCGCAGCGCCAGCTTGCCTTCCGGCTGCTCCGACCCGCCGGGCAGCACTTCCAGGCGCAGGTCGCTGATGGCGGGGCCGGTGCTGGCGTAAAAGTTCCCCTGGCGGATGGCATTCAGGATGCTGGGCTGGTCGAGGCTGGGCGCTTTGACCATGATAAAGCCCATCCCCTGGGCGTTGTACTTCCAGTGTACGTCATCTACGGCCAGCCCCCACATGCGCTTGCCCGTTGCCAGCATATCATCCCAATGGACGAGGGAATAGCCCAGCCCACGGGTGCGCGCACACACGGCATTGAACACTTCGATGCCATAGATGCCCTGAATGTTGGTGATTTCGGCGGAGGTTTGCCCCGTCCAGTAGGGGTGGGCGACGAACGGGACGCCGCCCTGGGCCAGCACCGCTTCGACCATTTGTTGCAGGTCAAGCTCTGGCTTGCGGGGGGGCAGCTCGGATAGACCCACGGCCAACAGGTGATAGCCGCCGATGCCGTGCAGTTCTGCGCCCGACAGCGTGATAAAGTCGGTTGCCGGGGCAAACGTCTGGCCTTTGGTCAGCACCCAGTGATCACTAATAGCGAGGAAATCATAGCCCTGCTCGCGGTACCAGGCGATGGCCTGATCTGGGGTCAAGGCTCCATCCGATTGGGTGGTGTGGGTATGCAGGTTGCCCTTGAACCAGCTACCGGGCAGGGAGAAGGGAGAAGTCCAGGACATGGTGTCGCTCCTTTGAAAGGTTATAGGCGACAGCTACTATACAAGAGCGACGCGCCAGATGCAAGTGCTGCAACCTGGCGCGTCGCACGAAGGAGGAGAAGCAACGGAGAATCAGGCTCCGCCCTTGATAGCCCCGGACATGATACCGGAGACGATCTGCTTCTGGAAGGCAAAGAACACGATCAGCAGGGGCAGCGTAGCCAGCGTGCTGCCCGCGAACATCAGGGAATACCGTGGCGCAATGACGGTGGACCCCTTAAAGTTGGCCAGAGCCAGCGGGGCGGTCATCTTTTTGGCATCTCGGAGAATCAGCAAGGGACCCAAAAAGTCGTTGAACCCGCCGACAAAGGTCAGGATACCCAGAATCGAAAGCCCTGGCATGATCAGGGGCAGCACGACCCGGATGAAGGAGCCAAACACCGAACACCCGTCAATGGTAGCCGCTTCCAACATCTCATCGGGGATGGAGGTAGCGATAAACTGGCGCATGAGGAAAATACCAAAGGCCCCCGCCCAGGAGGGCACCCACATGGGCCAGAAGGTGTTGGTCCACTTTAGCACGGTGGTCATCAACAGGTACCAGGGAATCAGCGTGGCCTGGGTAGGCAGCATCATGGTGAGCAGCATCAGGTAGAACAGCTTGTCTCGGCCAGGGAAGTGGCGTTTGGCAAAGGCAAAGCCTGCCAGCGAGCAAAAGAACAACGTGCCCACCGTTCGGCCGATGGCGAGGTAAAAGCTGTTCAATAGCGACTGCCCAAATTTCAATTCTATGAACAACTGTCGATAAGCCGTCAGGTCAAAGCCTCTGACCGGCCAGAGCCGGGGCGTCTTGCTGAACAGTTCGTGGTCTTGCATGAACGAGCCGATGAACATGTCGTAGAAGGGGAACACAAAGATGAACGCGAACACGATCAATAAGATGTATAGCAGCACGCGCCCGATGACGTGACGCGCCACTACCGTCCAGTCGCGTTTGGGAGCATCCAGAACTCGCGTTGCCATCTCAGCCTCCTACCCAGCTCTTCTGCAAACGAATCTGAATCAGCGAGATCACGATCACCAGCGCACCGATGAGGAACCCAAAGGCCGACGCATCGCCATAGCGCGCTCCTCCGATACCCAGGTTATAGAGCCGTAGCATGAGGGTTTCCGTGGCCCCTTGCGGTCCGCCCTTGGTCAGCATGTAGGGCTGGTTGAACATGTTCATCAAGCCGATGGTAGCCATGATGGTCAGCAAGAAAATGATTGGCTTGAGCAGGGGCAGGGTGATGCGCCAGAATGTATGCCAATCATTGGCGCCGTCAATCTTGGCGGCCTCATAGATTTCCGGCTCGATGCTCTGCAAGCCGCCCAGGAAAAGCAACACGTTATAGCCGAT
>JAAYXX010000216.1 GCA_012515695.1 Chloroflexota bacterium | reverse complement strand
GGCAGGCCATAGAGCAGGCGCACGCCAAACGGCTGGGTCAGCGCCCAGAAGACGTCGGGATCCCAGCCGGGGTCCAGATGGCCGCCGGCGGGCGTGTATGCGGGGTGTAGGATCAGCCCAACATAGTAGTGGCTGGTCCAGGCGTGGCAGGTCTCGTCGCCGTGTGGGGGCTGGGCCAGCGCCGTGGGCCAGAGGGCGGCCAGGGCCAGCAGCAGCGCGACGGCGGCGGCGCCCCAATGGGCGCGACGGTTGGCAGGTTCGCCCCTAGCGTCATCAACCACCATAGACCGCTTTCTAGTAGGGGCACGGCACTATATGCTCTTTTCGTTCTCACTGGCCATCGAAGTGCGAACGCCTGGCGCCTTCTGCGGCGTGAAGCGGTGTCCAAGGCTCGCACCTAACCAGTGAGCGAACTCGTCTACACTGCGCCAACCACCATCCACAAACGATATCAGCGAACACCTGACGAGGGTCTCAAAATCGACCAGCTCCATCGCGTCGAGCTCATCCTCCGACATTCGACCGTGGGCTATTTGGTTGCGATAGTCGAATAGCGAGTCTATGCGCTCAACAAGCTTGTCGAAACGAATACTTAGGTCAGTGTGGCCCAGCAGTCGGTCGTGAAGCTGTGAGGATACTAGACCGCCATAGGGAGCAAAGGGGTTCTGGTCCTCCCCGCAGCGCAGAACGAGAGCCGCTATCCTCAGAGCATATTCATGTTGTGAGGTGCGACCTTGAGAGAGAAGTGCCTCGATGGCGATGGCGTACATCAGAAAGCTCTCTGCTATGCTGCTAGCAGACGTTCCCTTGGCAAACCACGTGATGGCCAGCTCGAGCCTCCGACCCAGACTGGTGGCAATTCCCCGCCGAGATGAGATGATCTGTGCGTTAATCTGAGCGAGACGGGATCCGTTAGCGCGCACAAACCCTGGAAAATCGACCTCGTACGCAAACGAGCCCCGGCCTTCAGTCTGGACCCCAGCGTACTGCTTGTCAAGGGGAATGTTATCTCTTAGGTAGAGAGCAGGACTACTCTCCCCACGTGGAATCGTACCGGCAAGACCCATATCTCTGGGTAGACCCTGCAAGTGTCGATCACGGTAGTAGGATGCAACAAACAATCTGAGCACACTCAGCGCCAGTCCGGCCTCGCCTCGCGCATTCTGCACTGCTCTGCCGGTGTGTGCAGTTACACAAACCCTGAAGAAAAAAGGGGCCGTTCGGGATAGGTCGTTCATCGTCAGAGCTTCTGCTGTACCACCGACATCAACATACTCCTCGATGCCACGGATGGCCAGGTCGAGTTCGCCTCCGATCGTATTCTGAAAAAGCTGGCAGGCCCCCAATGAGATATCACCCGGCAGAGAGCCTTCAAGCCCTTGCACTGGCAGGTACACGACCCAGTCATTGATCTCCGACTCAACGGCCGCGATGAACTGGATTCCTAACCGCTTAAGCTCGGCTTGCTCGCTTATCTGATGGCCAGCCTCGATCCACTCCTTGGCAGTCTTGAGCAAGAGCTTGTGCACTAGCTTTCTATCTGTTTTCCCAGGAAAGCGTTTCTCAACCAGAAGCTGCATCCTCTCAGTATCTCGCCTTTTTACCCACAACTCAGATAACTCACCGTCTTTGCACTGAAATAGCTGCAAAGTCCGCTGGTAGTTTTCAGCCTCTAGGGTCTCACCAAACGGGACAAGGCGAAGCGTGTTGAGAACCCCCTTGAGCCCATCTATGATCTTGCGTTCCAAGTCTATGTCTAGCTGGGGCATGTGACTCTCCAAACCATGATTCACGTCTTCGCGCGGCATCGAAGCCGCGCCTACGTATCCTGCCAGCTAGCGTGCGCGACGAACAGAACGTTCGCCCCTCTCGTCATCAACCACCATAGACCGCTTTCTAGTAGGGGCACGGCATGCGTGCCCTGCGCCGGCACGAGGGCGAACACTGCCGGCG
>JAAYXX010000215.1 GCA_012515695.1 Chloroflexota bacterium | reverse complement strand
CTGGTATGAGGCCAACCAGATGCCAGTGTTCGCCTATTCCAGCCTGGGGCGCGGCTTTTTCTCCGGGCGCATCACCCGCGCAAATTTCCCGGAGACGCGCACCCTGCTGGACGGCGCCTGCCTCACGGCCTATTGCCATGAGGTGAATATGCAACGGCTGGATCGAGCCTGGCAACTGGCCGGGGAAAAGGGCGTCACCGTGCCCCAACTGGCGCTGGCCTATGTGCTGACCTCGCCCATGTACGTGTTCCCGCTCGTGGGCGCAGCCAACCGTACAGAGCTGGCCGAGAACCTAGCCGCCCTGGACATCACCCTGACGCCCCAAGAGCGGGCCTGGCTGGATTTGGAGAGCGATAGCCGCGAGTGAGCGGCCAGATTCCCAAGCAAACAACGCTACGCAATCTCGGCACGCACAGGGCGCTGTGTTGGTGGCACTCTACACAAACTGAATACTCGTGGAACAAGCGGCTGAATAACCGCCGGGCAATTCCCGGCGGTTAACCTCCTGGCTGTTGAAAGGGGACCTATGCCTTCCCAAACACTCAACATCCTCTGCCTCTGCATGGACCAGTTACGCTACGATCACCTGGGCTGCTACGGCAACCAGATGGTACGCACGCCCAACCTGGATCGCCTGGCCGCCCGTGGAATGGTGTTCGACAACGCCTATGTGACCAGCCCCCTGTGTATGCCCGCCCGGTCTACGTTTTTCACCGGACGCACGCCTCGCGGCCACGGGGTCCGCACCAACGGCATCCCCCTCGACCCGCGCGTGCCCACCATGACCGAAACGCTGCGGCAGGCGGGCTATCATACCCACGCGGTAGGCAAGATACACCTGCACAACTTTGGCGAGCAAGCCATGCCCACCGACCCACGCGAGTTGGCCCAATGGCCCGAATCGCGCAGAGCATGGGACCAGGGAGCCATCTCCCACCTGCCCCTGCCCTACTATGGGCTGGAATCCGCCTTGTATGTGGGTGGACATGGCAGTTGGGTATGGGGAGATTATGTAAATTGGATGCGCGCCGAGCATCCCGACCTGCTCCCCGCCATATACGGCCAGGAGGTATTGGAGGACTGGACGCCCCTTTGTGGCGAACATGCCTACAAATCGGCGCTGCCCGCCGAACTGCACTATAACCGCTGGATCGCTGACCGCACCAACGAGTTCCTGGCCCAGCGGGCGCAAGATGGCCGCCCCTTCTTCTGTTGGACCAGCTTCCCCGATCCCCATCACCCCTATGTGGCCCCCCGACCCTACTGCGACTGGTACGACCCGGCGGAAATGCCCCTGCCCACCCGCCGACCAGGGGAGCTAGACGACCTGCCGCCCTTTTACCGCATCGTCCACGACGAAGGGCCAACCCGATGGCAAGGTCTGGCCGGGCGGTTTGAGGCGACCCGCCGCACCGACGACGAGCTGCGCCATATCTGGGCCATGACCTACGCGATGGTCAGTTGCGCCGATGCGGCCCTCGGCCTGGTGCTCGACCAACTGGAAGCCCTGGGATTGGCGGAGAATACCCTGGTCTGCTTCCTGGCCGACCACGGGGATATGCTGGGCGACCATTATATCGTCAACAAAGGCCCCTTCCATTTCGATAGCCTGCTGCGTATGCCGATGATCTGGAGCTGGCCGGGGCATATCGCAGAGGGCACGCGCGCCGACGGGCTGGCGACCCAAACCGACCTGGCACCTACTCTGTTGGATCTGTGCGGCCTGCCCATCCCCGAAGGCCCCTGCCCGGCGCAACCAGTCGCCCCTTATCAGCGCGCCCCCTGGCCGGGCCATTCCCTGCTGCCCATATTGCGCGGGGAGGCCCAGCGCGTGCGCGACTGGGTAATCGTCGAGAACGACGAGGACTATTTGGGGAGCGCCGTGCGCTCGTTCATCACCGACGAGTACAAGCTGACCGTCTATAGCGGCCATCCCGACTGGGGCGAGTTGTTCGATCGGCGCAACGATCCGGGGGAGCTACACAACCTGTGGGATGATCCCGCTATGCAGGAAACCAGGAGCCGCCTGATGCAAGAGTTCCTGTACGCCTACCTGGAGGAAGAGAGCGCCCTGCCCCGCCGCATAACCCACGCCTGAGGGTCGATACTCCTATACCATGCGCGGCAGTCGGGTCCACGGTCCGGCTGCCGCACTTTTTCCGTGCATCCTCCGCAAACGCTGGAACCGCCTCCGCCGCTTGCAGTATAATGCCCCGCGAGAGGATGATACCCCTTGCAGAAGGAGGGATAGACATGTTGAAAATCGTCGTGTTGGGGGCGGGCAGCCATAGCCAGGCGAACCACCTCCCCGCGTTGGCCCGCTACCACTCTTTGCACCCCGATCAGGTTGAACTGGCCGCCCTGTGCGACCTGCGGGGCGACCTCGCCGTAGCGATGGCCGGGAAATATGGCTTTGCGCGCGCCTACACCGACCTGGACGAGATGCTGCGCCAGGAGCAGCCCGACGGTTGCATCGCCGTGACGCCCGTTTCAGCCACCCTCGACCTTGCCAGCCGGATTATTGGCGCGGGCGTGCCCCTGCTGATGGAAAAACCGCTCGGAGCCAACATCGCCCAGGCGCGGGAGATCATCAACATGGTCGGGGTGAGCGGTGCGCGGGTGATGGTCAGCATGAACCGGCGATTCAGCCCGGCGCTGCGGGCGGCGCGGGCCTGCGCGGGCGAGCGGCACATCGTCTACCTGCGGGCCTCGATTCAGCGCCACCACCGCGCAGAACCAACATTCCTATGGGAGACAGCCATCCATCCCCTGGACGCCATGCGCTCGGTGGCCGGGGACGTGGCCGAGTTCTCGGCCGAGGTTCGCCATGTGGGCGCGGCGGCCTGGTATGTGGCGCAACTCGCCTTTGAGACGGGCACGCTGGGCATTCTGGAAGTGCTGCCTACCACTGGCGGGCTGGTCGAAACCTACGACCTGTTTGGCGACAACTATCGCGCCAGCGCTCAGGTGGTAGAGAATGCGCCTGTGCGCGTGCGCTGCTGGGAGGGGGACCGCCTGGCGCTGGATGAAGAGCCAGCCCGCGACGAGCCTGCGTTCGTGCGCAACGGGGCGTACGACGAAACCGTCGAGTTTATCACCGCGCTGCGCGAAAACCGCCAGCCTCACCCCTCCCCGGCGGAGGTGCTGCAATCGGTGGAACTGCTCCACGCCATCGCCCAGAACTGCCAGCCGTGATTATGCAAAATATCGCGAAAGGCGTTACAATATAGCCGGATGTCCGTTCGCCCAGCGTAGGGCAGGAGGATTGAGGGATATGGTCAAGCTTACAGAGCTTTCGGTGTTTTTTCCGGCCTACAACGAAGAGGCCAACATAGAGCGCACGGTGGAGAAGGCTATTCCCGTTCTCGACCAGGTCGCTGAAAAATACGAAGTATTGATTGTGAACGATGGCTCCAAGGACAACACCGGCGCGGTGGCGGCCCGCCTGGCCGAACGCTACCCCTTTGTGCGGGTCATCACCCACGAGGTCAACCGGGGATATGGCGCGGCGGTCAAGTCGGGCTTTTATAACAGCCGTTACGAATGGATCGTTTTCACCGATTCCGACGGCCAGTTTGATTTCTCCGAAGTGACCAAATTTATCGAGAAGCAGGAGCAAACCGGCGCCGACCTGGTCATCGGTTACTACCTGAAGCGGGCAGTGGGCGCGTTCACCGTGTTCACCTCCAAGGTGTGGGAGTTCCTGGTGCTCCTGTTTTTCGGCCTGCGGGTTACGGATACCGATTGCGGCTTTAAAATGGTACGCAAGGCGGTCATCGACAAGATTCCCGCGCTAGAGGCCGAGCGCGGACCGTTCATCACCAGCGAGTTTCTGGTCAAGGCCAAGCGGGCCGGGTTCAAGATCGCGGAGGTGGGCGTACACCACTACCCGCGCGCGGGCGGCAAGCCCACGGGTCGCAGCCTGAAGGTCATCGCTTCCGGCTTCTCGGACCTGATCCGGCTCCGGCTGTCTATGTAAGTCCCCCTACAACAAATTGCCCTGATGAAACAGAAGCGCGCGCAGCCAATTGCCGCCGGTATCGCCTCATCGTAGAGGATTGGCCCATCGCCTGAGCATGTGGCGACGAGTTTGTGCGCGTGAGAGGGCAAAACCCTCCCGCGCGCATCCAGGAGGGGAGGTATATGTTCAACCCGACTATATACGAGAACACCCGGCCCGATGGAATAGCCGTGATGGAGGTAGAACAGGGCAAGCCACAAAATGGACGAGAGCCGCGCTTGTTCGTGCCGCTCAAGCGCACAGAACTGCGCGGCGAGGTGATGGGGCCGCTAGCAGCCCTGCACCTGACTCATGTCTATGGCTACACCCGCGCACAGTCGGACAAAACGCTGGAGGCGGTGTATCGCTTCCCGCTGCCCGGCGATGCGGCGGTCACTGGCGTAACGGTGCGCTTTGGCGAGGTGGAAATCCAGGCCGAGCTACAGGCGCGCGAACAAGCCGAGGCCGAATACGAGAAGGCCAGGCAGCGCGGCCAACAAGCCGCCCTGACTACCCGCGAGTCCCCAGACGTGTTCACCCTGCGTGTGGCCGGGTTGCAGCCTGATCAGGATGTCACCGTAGAGACCAGCTATGTGCAGTTGGCCCGCGCCGAGGGGCTGGGCTGGAGCCTGCGCGTGCCCTTGACCACAGCGCCCCGCTATACGCGCAGCGACGAATGGACCGGGCGACATACCCACGGCCAGCCATTGGCGCTGCTGCGCGACCCCGGCCACCGCTTTAGCCTGGACCTGGTTGTGCGCGGGGCGGACGAGGTAGACAGCCCCACCCATGCCCTGGCAACCGAGAGCGTAGACGGCGGCCAGCGCGTGCGCCTGCAAGATGGCAAGGTGCTCCCCGACCGGGATTGCGTGCTGCGCTGGCAGCCCCATCAGGAAAAGCGGCAGGCCAGCCTGCAAGTGCTGTTGCACGACGATCTGCCATCTGCGCTGGTCTATTTTTTGGCGCTGGTCGCCCCCCCGGTCACCCATCAGCGTGGCAAAGGCGTATCCCGCGAGGTGATCTTGTTGGTGGACCATTCCGGCTCGATGACCGGGCCGAAATGGGAGGCCGCCGATTGGGCGGTGGAGCGTTTTCTGTCTGACCTGGGGCCAGACGATGCCTTTACCCTCTGCCTGTTCCACAATACAACCCGCTGGTTTTCCACCGCTACCCGCCCGGCCACTCCTGACGTTGTGGCGGAGGCCATCCAGTTTTTGAAGGAACACAAGGACAGCGGCGGGACGGAACTGGGCGTGGCGCTGGAACAGGCGCTCAACGTGATCCCCGCGCCCGACCCGCTGGATTCTGACATAGAGCGCGCGCGGCATGTGCTGATCGTGACCGACGCGCAGGTCACCGACGAGGCCCGCATTTTACGGCTGGCCGACCAGGAAGCCGAGTTGCCGGGGCGGCGGCGGATCAGCGTGCTGTGCATTGACGCGGCCCCCAATTCCTACCTGGTCCACGAACTGGCCGAACGGGGCGGCGGGGTGGCCCGCTTTCTCACCAGTTCGCCGGAAGAAGAGGACATTACCACCGCGCTGGATGACGTGTTGGCCGAATGGGGCGAGCCGGTCTTGTCTGACTTGCGGCTGTTCGTCAACCATACGCCAGTAGAGGCGAGCGGGCAACAGGTGATGGCGGGCGACGAGCCAGAATGGCAGGCCATTGACCTGGGCGCCCTGCCCTACGGTCGCGCCGTGTGGGTGGCCGGGCGAGTAGCCCGCGACTGGCCAGAGTTGATCTTTCGGCTGATGCCCAAGAGCGGCGAGCCGTTGGACATTGAGCATATAGACATGACCGAAGAGTTGCCCCAACGCCCGGCGCTCAAGGCGCTGTTCGGGGCGCGGCGAGTGGCGGGCCTGGAATACCTGATCCATGCCGGGTATGCTGGCGAGGAGTTGGCCGACAGGCTGCGGCGGCTGGGCTATGACCCGGAAAAGGTGCTTGCCGCGCCAACGGGCCAACGCCCCAAGGTGTACGCCGAGAACGTGCGCGCCGACGCGGAAAGGCTACTGCGCGACCTGCTGACGCGAGAGGCGCTGGATTATGGCCTCGTTAGTTCCGAGACGGCGTTCGTGGCAATTCGCAAGGAACAGGGCCAGCCCGTGCAGGGCACGGTGGCTGTAGCGAACGCCCTGCCCACCGGATGGTCGGAGGAGTTTATCAGCCCCATGCCCTTTACCGGAGCCACCCGCAGGGGAGCGGCAGGTGTCTCGCGCGCGGCGCTATCCTTTTCCACGGCGGCCCCCAGAGGTCTGGCCGAGATATTACCAAGTATGCCCGCGTTCCAGGTCGCCCGGATGGAGGCCCCCGCTCGAGGAGGGGTCACAGGAGATATCACCGTGTTCAGCGGGGAGCCGCGTTCCGCCAATGGCGAGACGCTCCTGTTCGACTCGACCCAAGCCGAGGATGTGCTGCCCGATGCGGGCATAATCCGCCGGTTGACGGTGCGCTTTGCCAATGGGATGCCCGATCCGGCACAGTTGGGCCACGAGCTAGAGCTATGGCTGTACGTGGGCGACCCGGCCACCCCGCGCGCGCGGGTGCGGCTGGCGGACCTGGTGCGGCAGCGGGGTGAGCGCCCGCTAAACATCGCCCGGCAGCCGGGCGAAATGGTGCGGCTGATGCTGCGCGACCCGACAGCGGCCTGGGCGCTCAAGGCTCCACGCCTAGAGGTCGTGCTGGAAATAGCCTGAGCCATCGCCGCCCACCACGCTTATCAGCATGATAGGGGGCGCGGGGTTGTTCCCATGCCCCTATGCGTTGCCCTCACGATGCACGATAATCACCAGCGTTTCGCGGCCACTGGGCAGCAAAAAGCCGCCTCCCTGTTCTATGACACAGGGCGTCACGATCTGGGCCAACTGCTCCCGCCACGCTGGGTCCAACGAGCAATATCCCTCCACCCACAACACGGCGTCCTCTAGCCGGGAAAAGACGTGATATGGCGCATCGACGCGGTGTACCTGATGAGGCAGCCCCAGTTCTTGCAGGACGCCCAGCAAATCCGCGTTGTTGGGCATGTCTGGCCCGCGCGCAGACTGTGCAAACTGGGCGCGCACTCCTTGCAGCCACTCTGGCAGCGTGTCATAGGCCCATGTGACAATGGCCAAGATGGCGGCATGTTCCACGACACCACAGAGCACCTCGTCAATGCGCTCGATCCCTCGCACTACGTTGGCCGCCAGGGCGAAATCGTACGTCTCGAGCCGAGGCGAATAATCCTCAATAGTGCTCTCGACTATTTCCAGATTGGCCGCCCCGCGCAGGTTCGCGCGCAGACACTGCACCATGAACGGAGAGGGTTCCACTGCCACGACGCGCTCCGCCCGCGCCACCATGAGCCGCGTATATGCCCCTGGCCCTGGCCCAACTTCTAGCACCTGCCCCCGAACGTATGGTTCAAAGAACCGGTAGGTGTGGCTGCGATCGTTTTGGCCCGCGAAACGGTTGAACCAGGATGATCGGCGCGCATCCCAGCCGCCGCCCCGCTGGGTCTGCTCGTGCGCGGGCCGGGCTATGCGTGCGGCGCGCAACTGGCGCTTCCAATGCTCGATATGACTCATGGGTAGCTATCCTTCCTCCAGGATGGTGTAGGGCAGACAGTTTTGACCTGTGCGCCTGCAAGGCGCGGCACCTGTCTACCCCTGAACTCGGATGGTGTAGAGCCTATGCCTGTTGTAATTGCGGGTTTGCCAGTGAGTCCAGCGCCAGCCCCACAAACACCAGCGACACGCACACCGCCGTGATGGCGAGGCCGGGCGGCAACACCCACCATTGCCAGACATCGGTCAGCAGCAACGCCGGGTAGCGGGAAGCGTGCGAAAGGGTCATGCCCCAACTCCGCATCGTGGGGTCGCCCAGCCCCAAAAAGCTGAGGCCCGCCTCGGCCATGATAACATGCTGCATCTCGGCCACCAGCCGCGCAAAGGCCACCGGCATGGCAGCCGGTAGCAGATGCCGGAACAGGAGTCGCCTGTCGCGCACTCCGACGGCCTGCACGGCAGCGATGTATTCGCTTTGCTTCTCGGCGCGAATGCGCGCATAGATGATGCGCGCCACCGACGGCCAGCCGAACAGGATAAAGAACACCAGCAGGGTAGTCAACCCCGGTCGGGTGAACGCGGCCATCAGCACGATCAACGGAAAGCGCGGAATGCACAGCAGCACGTCTACCAGCCGCATCAGCCAAAAGCCGACTCGCTGGTAGTAGCCCGCCACGCCCCCCACCAGCAGGCCAATGGTCACAGAGGCTAGGGCCGCCATAGTTGCCAGGAACAGGGTAAAGCGCGCCCCGTATAAAAACTCGCGCCACAGGTCGTAACCGAGGTCGTTGGTTCCCAGGGGATGCCCCGACGCAGGGGCCAGCAGGGGCGCGAACGTAGCCTCGCTATCGGCAGGGGCCAGCCAGGGAGCCAGTAGAGCCGCCACTGCCAACGCTCCCAAAAAGGCCAGCCCCACCAACGACAGACGATTAGATACCAGCGCGCGCAAAAGGGTGTATCCGCTCATGTGGCATGCCGAACACGGGGGTCTAGTACTCCGTGCAGGATGTCCGCCAGCAGGTTGGCCCCCATGATGGTGACGGTAATCAGCGCAAAAGCTCCCTGCAACAAGGGATAGTCGCGGCTCACGCTGGCCTCTACGATGGCCGAACCCACGCCGGGGTAGGCGAACGCCACCTCGACCATCACCGCTCCCATCACCAGCGCGCCAAAGCGCAGCGCAATGAGGGTAATGATGGGCAAGAGCGCGTTCGGCAGCGCGTGGCCAAACAGCAGCCGCCGCTCACGCAGCCCCTTGGAACGCGCCACGGCGATATATGTATCTCCCAACGTCTGCACCATTGCGTTGCGCGTCAGGTAGTACACCTCGCCCACATTCGTCAGCACCAGGGCCAGCGTGGGCAAAACCATATGCCGGGCGATATCCAGGCCACGCGCAAGCGGCGCGGCTTGCAGCATAAAGGGCGACTGGGCGCCTCCCAGCGGAAACATGCCCAGCCGCACGCCGAACACGATGATCAGCAACATCGCCAAAAAGAAGGGGGGAAAAGAACCAGCCACCGAGGTCACGGTGAGCAGGAATTTGTCGGCCAGGCTGTGCCTGTGCCACGCCGAAAAGCTACCCAGGGCGATCCCCAATAGCACATAGAGGACTGTCGCAGTTCCCACCAGCAGGAGCGTCCAGCGCAACCGCCCCACCAACACCGAGAGAACAGGCGCATTGCTCGAGATGGACCAGCCCAGTTCGCCACGCGCCAGCCCGGACAGGTAATCGGTATATTGCTGGAACAGGGGCTTGTCCAGGCCATAATAGGCCATCAGCCGGGTGCGCTGCTCCTCGCTGAGGGGCATGGGCAAGCCCTGCGGATTATCCAACTGCGCCAGGGGGTTGCCGGGCATCAGCCGGGGCAACAAAAAGTTGAGCGACAGTACAATCCAGATGGTGAGCAAATATTGCCCCACTTTGGCAGCCATGAACGCCCTTTACTCTCCCCGCGCCAGGAACATCAGCTTGTTGTTCGCCGTGGGAATGCCATTCGCCACACCATCCGCCGTATAAAAGGGCTGCGCTTTGCCGGGACGATACACCTCCCACATCAGAGGATGCCACAACGCCAGGACGGGCAACTCCTCGGCGATGATCTCTTGCATGCGCCAGACGTGTTCGCGGCGCTCGGCATCATCTAGCGCCCTGGTCGAGCGCGCATATGCCTCGTTGTACGCGCTGCTAGACCAGACACCATCAGGGATGCGAGTGTCCATATCCGGGTTGGCTGTGCCGCCGTGGCCGGTGATGAGCAAGTCAAAGTTGCCCTCATCGAGCAGGCTGTCCACCGTCGCCATGTCGGCGGTTTTGACTGTCACGCCGATTCCCAGCGCCCCCAGGTCGTTCTTGATCAACTCGGCGTCGCGCACATAGGTCTCGGTGGTACGCAAGGAGATTTCCAGCGAACCAACCCCGGCGGCGATCAACAGGCTTTGGGCCTGCTCGGGGTCGTAGGGATAGGTGGGCAGGTTCGGCTGGTGCCAATACGTGTCGGGCGAGAGAATGCCGGTACTCGCCACAACGGCCCCGCCCATCTGCGCCTTGTCCACAATGCCCTGCCGGTCAATGGCATAGGCAATGGCCTGCCGCACAGATTGCTGGTCGAACGGGGCGCGGGCCGTGTTGAAATAGAGATTGAGCGTCCAGTAGCCAGGTCCCTCGAGCACCTCGAATTCGGGGTTGCCTTCCAGTTGGCGCACCGAAGCGACGGCCTTGCCAGAAAAGCTG
>JAAYXX010000214.1 GCA_012515695.1 Chloroflexota bacterium | reverse complement strand
CCCCCACTTCGCCGGACTCGCGCGGCGGGTGGCGGTAAAGCTGCAAGAAGGTGGCTTGCGCCACATCCTCCGCCTGATCCCCCACCAGCGTAACCAGCAGCCGGGTAATGCGCGGATAGTATTCCCGAAACAAGGCTTCAAAAGCAGCCTCGTCCCGATATTGCACAAAACTCGACAACCACATACCCGCTTGCGTCTTCCGACAAACCGTACTCATTACTCCTTCATGCGTCTGGCCAGATAAGCTCTTCGAGCGCCCTTCACTCATACAACACCGCTCGCTTCCTTTTTGTGACAGACACCGGGCTGATCTATCCCAACATGGTCGAACAGGCGAAACGCCCGAGGCAACCCCGTTCCACGCCCCGCATGACAGACGCCCGCCGGGTTCGATCGGTTCCCACGCAAAAAGCGGGGTGACAGCTATCTATCACCCCGCCTGAAAATGCTAACGGCTCTCCTCATCAGCGTAACGCCGATGGGCCTGCCCCTGTTTGGTTGGAGCTACTCAGCCATACACGGACTTGAGCATGCCCTTCATATACCCGATGGCAAACGCGCGCCCGCGATGGCCCCAACCGGTATCATCCACCATGCCCGGCGTGTGGTCCACGATCAGGATGGTATCGCAGCCCGAATCCACGTACGCCTGCAGGGCCTTGAGCATGTCAATGCGCCCCTCGTCAATGAACGTCTCTTCGAACTCGGGCACCATGCCGCGCACATTGCGGAAATGCACATAGGCAATCTTGTTCTGGCTGCCAAAGTAGCGAATCGCCTCGTACACTTCTTCCGGGGTAATCGCCATCTCCGAGATCGTCCCCTGGCAGAACTCGATGCAGTTGCTGGGGCTGGGCACAATGTCCATCACCCGCTTGTATGCCTCGATGCTGCGGATAATCCGCGCAGTCCCTGCGATCACAGGCACGGGCGGGTCATCGGGGTGCAGAGCCAGCTTGACCCCGTTCTCCTCTGCCACAGGCACAACCGCCTTCAAAAAGTACTCTAGGTTCGCCCACAGCGTCTCGTCGTCAAACTCCCCAATCTCGGTGATAGGCGCATTCTCTACCAGCGCATGGTTGTACTTGCTGACCCGCGCACCACCCCGGCCCGTGGGCGTATAGTCTGTCCGCCATACCCCCAGCAGGATAAAGTGATACCCCAGCACGGGAATGCCAGCCCGCCCGATGTTGCGGATCGTCTTCTGCATGTTCTCGATCTGCTCATCGCGGCCAGGACCACCCTGCTTGATCTGGTCCATAAAGCTGTCAGGGACGTTCTCAATTGCTGCCAGTTTCAGGCCCGCCGCCTCGACGCTACGCCGAAGCTGCACGAGATGCTGAAAATCCCAGTATCCCTCGCCCCGCACTGGGGGTGTGTGCAGGATGATATTCGGCACTCCCAACTGCTTGGCAAATTGCAGAAATTCCGCGTCCGGTTCGCGCCTTGCACCTAGACCTAGTTCGATCACGTTAGCCTCCTGTGAGTGTAGGATGTAATATCGGGCACGGTACGATGCCCCAGATAATGGCCTCGATCCTTCGCCTTGTCAAGCCACCAAAGCCTGGGCCAGCGCAGATACCCCGGCCCAAACTTGCGTCCCAGCCAGAACAGTCATCATCAGCGCAGACAGTCCCAGCATCCAGCGCGTGATACCCGGGTTCCACTTGCGCACGCCGGATACCAGCGCGATCAGCACCTGCGAAATCCCGATCAGCGCGCTGTAAAAGCACAACAAGAACGCGCCCCCCAACAGCGGGGTTCGCGTCCACCCCTCCAGGAACAGCGGGCCGCTCACGGTTCCCCAGTATATATAGACCACAGGGCTGAGAAAGTTGATCGTTGCAGCCCGTAGAAAGGACACCTCGCTCCCCGGTGCAGCCAACACATGCGCCTCTCCAGCCAGCTCGCTGCGAAACGCCCGCCAGATGCCCCAGGCCAGATATAGCACGAACAGCCCCCCTACCAGCCTGAGCAAGTCCATGCTCCAGTAGGGCAAGCGAGACAAAAGAAACACAACGACCAGCACAATCGGCCCGTCGGTAATCAGCGGGGCCAGCGCCACCACAGCAGCCCGCCGCCAGCCATGCCGCGCCGCCTGCGCGATGAGATACGCCTGAAACGGCCCCGGCATCACCCCCGCGGAAAACCCCAGCGCCGCAGCCTTGGACAGATAGCCGACCAGTAACATTGTGGAATCCAAGTCGAGTCCTTTCCGCACCAACTGGCCCCATCATAGCGACAGCGCGCCAATCAGTCAACCGGGCCAGGTTGCGACATTGCCATGTTCGACATACAATGCAGCCAACTACCATTTCATAGGAGGTCCCCCATGATCACGTCCCGCGAACGCGTCATCCGCGCTCTCAACCACCAGGCGCCCGACCGCGTGCCTCTGGACCTGGGCGCTACCGCTGTGACCGGCATCGCCGCCTCCGCGCTATACCGCTTGCGGCGTGCCCTGGGACTGGAAGAGCGGCCCGTCAAGGTGTACGAGCCTTTCCAGATGTTGGGACTGGTAGACGACGACGTGCTGGATGCGTTAGGCGTTGATATTGTCGGCCTGCGCGACGACGGCACATTCTTTGGCTTCCCCGCGCAAGACTGGAAACCCTTTACGCTGTTCGATGGCACCCCCACGCTCGTGCCAGGCGGCTTTAACACCCAGGTGGCCGCAGATGGCAACCTGTACCAGTATCCAGAGGGAGATCAGTCTATTCCCCCCTCCGGGCGTATGCCCGCCGATGGCTTTTACCACGACGCCATCGAGCGCCAGGAGCCTTACGACGAAGACTCGCTCGACCCGGAAGAGTGGGTTCGGGATATGTACCACGTCTATACCGATGAGGAACTGCGCCTCCTGGAAGAGCGCGCCCGCTCGCTCTATGAGAACAGCACCAGGGCCATCATCGGCAACTTTGGGCAGGGCAGCTTTGGCGATATTGCGTATGTGCCCGGCACCAGCATCCGCCAGCCCAAAGGGATTCGCGCTGTGGCAGACTGGTACATGAGCACACTGCTCTACCCCAACTATGTGCGGGGCATCTTTCAGCTTCAGTGCGAGATCGCGCTCAAGAACCTGCAACTGTACCACGAGGCCGTGGGCGACAAAATCGCCGCCATCTTTATCAGCGGCACCGACTTTGGCTCACAGATCGGCTCGTTCATCTCGCCCGACGCCTATCGCACTCTATACAAGCCCTTCCACAAGGCCCTCAACGACTGGATTCACACGCACACCAACTGGAAGACCTTTTACCATAGCTGCGGCTCGATGATCAACCTCCTGGACGATTTCATAGATGCCGGGGTCGATATCCTGAACCCGGTTCAAATTTCCGCCGCAGGCATGGAACCGGCTGCCCTCAAAGAGCGTTGGGGCGACAAACTGGTCTTCTGGGGCGCTGGGGTAGACACGCAGCGGGTGTTGGCCTTTGGCTCGCCGGAAGAAGTGCGGGCGCAGGTAGCCGAGAACGTGCGCAACCTGGGGGCAAACGGCGGTTTCATCTTTAACACCGTCCACAACATCCAGGCCACCGTGCCCACCGAGAACCTGGTAGCCATGTTCCAGGCCTTTGCCGAAACGCGAGACCAGCCCGGCGCATAGGCCCATCGCCACGCAATAAAAAAGCAGCAACCCCCAATTGGTTGCTGCTTTTTTATTGCGAACCGTTCATGGCCACGCAAGCGCCTCCTCTTCCGCTAGTAATTCACTCTGAGGTAGTCGCGCACGCATGACGCCAATGTGCTACGAGCGTCGCTTCTGCCACCGCATCTTTCTGAGCGTCTTGCGGTACTTGTGGCGTGCGATCTTCTTGCGTCGCTTTTTGATAACGCTACCCATCCAATCACCTCCCTTCTGGCATGATCCTGGTGCGATACAACATATTATAACATAAAGCACTCGCTCTGGCAAAGCCGAAAAGTCATTCCTGACATCAGCATCCAAGCCACCCTATCGCCAGGGATGCCCCATTTGCACTCTGCCCCATTGCGAGCTATTATATAGCGAATTGCTGTGAATATATAGTGGAAGGCATGTGTCCACCGAATGGACAGTGAAACCAGGCCCTACCGTATCGTGGCCTCCATCGGTGAGCCTCGCCACCTCGCAATTCTCCTCGCAGTTGCAGTCCGCCTGGCTCGTACACACCAGGGTCATGTAATACCCTTCTACGTCGGTCCCGAACAAGACCCCCCATCGTGGCTCCGCGTGCCTGATGAGATGCGCGACGTGGTGCAGCCGCTCGAGATGACGACCAGTGATGACATAGGGGACGCAATCCTCGCTTTCGTTCGCGATGTGCGCCCCAATCTGCTCCTGCTCCATTGGAGAGGCCAGCCCTCGCGTGGGCGCTATCTCCTGGGTTCTACCCTGGACCCGGTCATCCAATCCGCCCCCTGCGATGTGGCCGTCGTGCGCGCCGAGGAAAGGCCCGACGCTTTCGCCGAGCGCATATCTCGCTTGCAGCGCGTGCTGGTTCCCACAGGCGGCGGCCCCAACGCCCTGCTGGCCCTCCAGTTGGGGCTGGACCTGGGATCCGATGTGCAGGTCGGCGCCTTGCGCGTTGCTCAGCGAACGATGGGGCCTGCCGCCATCGCGGCCCAGTGGCAGATTCTCAATAGCACGTTGGAGCAACTGGATAGCAGGGAACGGGTCGAGCCACACGTTGCGCTGGCAACAAACATTCTAGAGGGCATACAGCACGAGGCCGCCCAAGGATATGACCTGGTGCTTGTGGGAGCCACGCGGGAAAGCGTCGTAGACCGGCTGCTCTTTGGCAACCTGCCCCAGCAAATCGCCATCCACCTGGATGTACCCGTCATCATCGTACGCAAACACGACCCTCGCGCCCTGGTTGCTTTGCGGCAGGTGCGCTGGGGCCTGATTCGCGTCCTCCCCCAACTCACCTTCGATGAGCGGATCGCTATCTACCGGCAGATCAGGAACACAACCAGGGTAAGGATCGACTTTTACGTCATGCTGACCCTAGCCACCATCATCGCCTCCCTGGGCCTGCAACTGAACAGCCCGAGCATCGTGATCGCCGCCATGCTGATGGCCCCGCTGATGGCCACCCTGATGGGCATCGGCCTGGGTATAGTCCAGGGAGACCTGTCGCTGCTGCGCATTGGCCTCAGATCCTTCTTCAGCGGGGCGCTCATGGTGCTACTGGTCAGCACACTTGTGGGCCTCGTGCTCCCGCTGGAAGAAGTCACCGATGTCATGCTATCCTTCAGCCAACCAACACTGTATGACCTGGGCGTGGCCCTTGTTGCCGGGATTGCCGCTGGCTACACCAACTCACGCCGCGAAGTAGCCACGGCGCTGCCCGGCGTCGCCATTGCCGTAACCCTCGTCCCTCCCCTGTCCACCGCAGGCATTTCTATCTCCATGGGGACGGGCGGGCTGGCTCTGGGCGCCT
Source organism: Chloroflexota bacterium (assembly GCA_012515695.1). Classification (GTDB taxonomy): domain Bacteria; phylum Chloroflexota; class Anaerolineae; order UBA1429; family UBA1429; genus JAAYXX01. The sequence continues at coordinate 356 of JAAYXX010000214.1, read as the reverse complement.
TTTTGCTCTTTGCCACCAACCTGGTCGCCATCACCGCCGCAGCCAGCCTCATCTTTCTCTGGATGGGCTTTCGCCCGGCTTCGCCGGAGCAGGTGCCAGCTCGCGTCTTTCGCGGAGGCGTCCTCGGCATCATCTTGCTGCTACTCGCCATCACGTTCACCCTTGCTATCCTGACTGCGCGCTCTGTGCAAGGCTCCCTGTTCCGCAACGCCGTACAAGACAGCCTCGAACAACTCGTACAGGATGTGCCGGGCATTGATCTCATCGAGTGGACAGCAGAAGAAGGCCCAGGTCGTACCATCGAGATGGAAGTGACCGTGCAGACGACAAGGGATATCACCCGCGAAGAGGCGATT
>JAAYXX010000213.1 GCA_012515695.1 Chloroflexota bacterium | reverse complement strand
TGCGCCACGTCACGCGCAGCCCGGCGCTGCAGGTCCGGCAGCTGTTGCGCTGGCAACTGTTCAATGTGCTGACCGGCAACTGCGATGGCCATGCAAAGAATCTCTCGTTGTTGCAGGACGAGCGCGGCGATTGGACGCTGGCCCCGGCCTACGATCTGCTTTGCACGCTGGTGCTGCCGTACAGTCCGCACCTCGGCTTCGCGGTCGGGGAGAACTATCACCCGCAGGAGCTGCGCCGCAAGGACTGGGAAGCGTTCGCCAGGGACATGAGCCTGAGCGCTCCGTTCGTGCTGCGCGAGTTGGCGGAGATGGTTGAGCGCTTGCAGTCGCTGGCTCAAGGCGAGCCGCTGCGCGAGGCCATGCTTGAAGCGGGCATGCGGGAGGCGGAATGGGCGAAGATCCAGCATGTCCGCAAGCTGGTGGTGCAGCAGTGCAAACGGGCCAGACAGTGGTTGTAACCAAGCATCGTCCCATTCCCGGGCCAGATGCTCGAAGGTGTTGCGGGCGGCCTCGCGTTCGGCCTCCTGCCGCGCGCGTCGCGTGGCGCCCAGGTCGGTGTCGGGGTTGGATTCGGCATGCGGCTGAGCCGCCTCCTGCGCGCTTGCGCGCCAGTCAGCTGGTGCTGGCGAGGGCCGTAGCTACCCAGTCCCAAAGCTTTAAAGCCGACGGCTCGGTACAAGGCGGGATACTTCGTGATGCTTGCAGGAATGGGCGTTGGGAGGGGCCCAGAAACAAGAAAACCCGCTCATGGCGGGTTTCTTGGGTATTCCTGAAACCTTGAGAAGGCTCCAGAAACAAGGATTTGGTGGCTACACCGGGACTTGAACCTGGGACATCAGCATTATGAATGCTGCGCTCTAACCAACTGAGCTATGTAGCCGGAATGTCGCGCATTATTCCCATCGGGCGTAGAGCTGTCAACACCTTTTTCAAAAAATCTCGTTGCTTTCAATCGCTTAGGGGAAAATTGGCCTGCGATTCCCGGGTCTGGATCGTCTTGAGCCATGATTTTGATATCATTGCGCGCCGGTCTTTGCTTCGCGCCTCGGGTGAGCCACCCCAAGAGGTGGCAAAGGGATGGCCTGATAATGGTATATTTCGCGCATTCTTCACAGCGGGCCGGATCATGGATCTATTGGAAGTACATCATCTCGCGCGCAGCACCCATCAGGGAGCAAAGCTACACGCCCAACTTGAAGGGCGCTTGTTCAGGGTCAGCGCCGGGGTCGTCAGCGTGCACACCGACAAGGGCATGTGGGTGGTGCCGCCGGGCTACATGGCCTGGGTGCCGCCGATGCAACTGCACCTGCCGGTCAGTCACGGCGACAAGCGCGGGCTGCAGCTGAATTTCGCCGAGGCCTGGAGCCGCGAGCAGATGCCCACCCAGCCCCGGGTGATTCGCCAGAGCCAACTGCTGGTTTCGCTGCTGGACGAGATGCCGCTGGATCCCGCCCAGAACGCCATCTACCTGCAGGTTTTCGCCGATGCCTTCGCCCGCAAGCCGGAGCAGGATCTGTTCCTGCCGGTGCCGAACGACGAGCGTCTGCAACGCATCACCCAGGGCCTGTTCGACAAGCCAGACAGCGA
>JAAYXX010000212.1 GCA_012515695.1 Chloroflexota bacterium | reverse complement strand
GCTGACTCGCGTTAGCGAAGCAGAGGCGCGAGCGGCACAACGAGAGGCGGCGCCCACCGGCGAGCGACCGATTCGGGTGTTGCTGGCCGACGACCATGTGATTGTGCGGCAAGGGCTAGCCCGGCTGCTACAGGACGAGCCGGGCATTGAACTGGTGGGCGAGGCAGACGACGGGCGCGAGGCGCTGGCGCTGACCCAGATGGTGCACCCGGACGTGGTGCTCATGGACGTGAGCATGCCGACGATGGACGGTGTGGAGGCGACGCGCCGCATTCTGGCCGAGCAGCCCGACGTAAAAGTGATTGGCCTGTCCATGTACAAAGGGGAGGAGATGGCCGAGCATATGCGCCAGGCGGGGGCGATGGATTACGTGTCCAAGGGCGGCGACCCCGCTATGCTGATCCGGGCCGTGCGTCGAGCAGCGGGACAGCCTGTGCCCCAGGCATAGCCTTGATAGCGGGGGGATATGCCGCGTGTCCCCCCGTTCTCCACGAGTCAATCTGCTTTTCAACTATTACCCATGCTGTAAAGTCCTTGCGTTATAGCTACAAGTGTGCTATATTATATATGAGTTGATTCTCAGCTTGATGGGTCCAGGTTTGTTTCATTTATTTCAATCCCGTAACACCAGTATGCGAACGCACCCTGAATGCAAGCTATCATTGTCTCATGGAGTGGCTAGGCTATGGACGTCTTGAAGCTTGTTCGCAATCCCCGAATTACCAGGTCTGAGATCGGGGGCGAGGTTCTGTTGCATTCGGTGAACTCGGAGCAAATCCACTACCTCAATGCTACGGCCAGCCTCATTTGGGATCTCTGTGATGGTCAGCATACGCTGGAAGATATGGAAACCGCTCTGCGGGCCAGTTTTGCGATTCCAGCAGAAGCCGACGTACAGGCTGATATTCAGCACACCCTCGAATCGTTGGTAGATAAGGGCCTCTTGCTGCCCAGCGAAGACTAGCGCGCCTATAGAGGGGATATGTCATGCCTACCATCAGCGTTATCATTCCCACGCACAACCGGGCGCGCCTGCTGGTCGAGGCGATCCAAAGCGTGCTCGACCAGACGTACGCCGATTTCGAGGTGCTTGTCGTGGATGACGGCTCGACGGACGACACCGCCGACGTGGTGCGCGGTCTGACCGACCCGCGTATTCGCTACCTTTACCAGGATCACGGCGAGCGCAGCATGGCCCGCAACCGCGGGATGGCGGAGGCGCGGGGGGCCTACATTGCCTTCCTGGATGACGACGACCTGTATCTGCCCCACCACCTGCAGAGTTCGCTAGAGTTTCTGAACGCGCACCCGGAAGTTGATCTGGTGTACGGCGGCGTGCAGATTATGAACCCAGAAGGCGCTGTTCAACTCACCTCACGCCCCTGGGAAAATGAGCCGGAACCCACACTCTTGAACTGCGCGATGGGCCGCTGCTTTCTGCACCCTTGCAGCGTGCTGTTTCGCCGTCAGGTCTTGGATCGCATGGATCACTGGTTCGATTCGACGTTTCACCTGGCCGAAGATTACGACTTTTTCTTTCGCATGTTGATCGTGGGGCGTTTTGCCTGGCTGCCGGCAGTGGTAGCCACTTATCGCCTTATCCATACAGACCGTTCACTCAAGCTTTTCTACGATGCGCGCCGGGCCGCCCATCGTATGCTGGACAAAATGTTTGCGCAGCCCGGCCTGCCCGCGGAGGTGGAAGCAGCCCGCACGCAGATCTATTTGCAGATGCGCTTTTTCAACGCATGCTCTGCGTTTGTGCTCCACTCGCCTACCTGGGGCCAGCGGGAATTGCTACACGCACTATTGCTCGATCCAGCATTGGGAGAAGAAACCATACGCCTCTTTCTGGCATCTGTGGAAAAGGCATCACGAGATCGTTGGTCGGCCCCAGACCCGCACGACTATGTGGATTATGTGTTCGACCACCTCCCGCGCCCGCTGGCGGCCTGGGAACGATATCGCCAGGAGTTGCACGACGCGGTGAGCGCCAGGGGCAACGGTCAGCTTGCCCCCACAAACGACCACAGCGGGTAGGCCCTACGCGAGGGAGTCTCGCGCCCATGCCCGTTTGGTAAACGCCTCGTGTTCGAACGGTAACATGCCTTGCCTATATTATCAGAAAGGAGTTCGAATCATGAAGGAACTGCCCGTGTACGAGACCCCGCAAGTGGTTAGCTTTACCGAGGAGCAGATTCTCGACGAGATGGGACCGGCTGGTTTGATGCCGCCTCCAGTTTCGCCAAGCGCTCCGTAACCACCAGGTTCCGCCCCCTGTGCGCAAAAGGGAACGGAACGATTGCGGCGAAATCGAATTGTGGGATATCACTGTGGGGCCAAGCCCACAGTGATATCCCCTTTCCATGCGCAACCAGGCACTTACGTTTTCGGATAATGCGTCGCCTCGATGATTGTGACAGGATACGATGCACGAGCAGATTACTCTACGCTTTTTTGACACCGAACTGGCCCTCTGGACCGACACCCCGATGGTGGCTACCGTCTGCGCCAGCCTCTACGGGCGCTTTGTGCATGATGGCAGCGGCCCGGCGCCCGCGACCCGTGTTTCGGGGGCTGTGCATGCCCACGAGGGGAACCCCTGGGGCGAGCCGGTGCTGGTTATCGACGGGGAGAAGCAGCCGTTGCCACAGTGGCCTTTGTGGGAAGGGGACGCCTGCGACCGGGCCGTGGGGGCTGCCCTAAGCCGCGTCCGCAGTCATTGGCTGGTTCACGCGGCGGCTGTGGCTTGTGGCGAGCGGGGCATTCTGCTGGTGGCTGACGCCAACCACGGCAAGACGACCCTGGCGCTGGAATTGGCGCGCCGGGGGCTGGGGTTCCTGGGGGATGATTTCGTCGCGCTGGGCGGGGCGGATCGTCGCCTGTACGCTTTCCCCAAGAGCCTGCGCCTGTGGCCGCAAACGTTGCGCCAGTTTGGCTTTGACGACATGGCCGAGCAGGCGTTTTACTGGGCCTACAAATACCAGATTGACATCGAGACGCTCTACCCTCACCCACTGGCGACACCCGTGCCCTTGACGGACATCATCCTGCTGCGCGATCCGGCGGAGGCCATCGAGGGGCAGAACGATGGGCTGGACCACAACCTGGACCTGCTGCCGGAGCGGTATGACGACGATCTGTTGGATGCCGTGCGCCGCCTGGATGGGGTGCGTCACGCCCGCGCCATCTGCTGCTCAGAGCGAACAGGCATTCGCGTGCGTACGCGGGACCGCGAGCGCACCACGGCAGCGGTGCAGGCGCTATGCCAGGAGCGGGGCATGCGGCTATTGGGTTTTGCCGAGCGATTCGAGATCATGCCCGATTTTTCTGGCCCGGCGAGCCTCTCCAGCCTGTCTGGTCGGGCGGCGGTGTTTGCCATCTGGCAGCGGCTGCGGGGCGGGGTGGGCCTGGCCCCCGGTGGGATAGAAGAGCCGGGGCAGGCGGCGCGCCTGTTCCTGGAACTGGCCTCGACGATTTCCTCGGCGCGCTGCCACGAACTGCGCCTGGGACCATTGGCAGATATGGCTGACCTGGTGTGCAGCCTGGCGAGCGAGTAAGCATCATGCCCTCGAAATGTTCCCTCGGACGCGGTCTATGACGAACCAATCCTCTAACAATGCCCAAGGCCCAGAGAAGGCGGGCGTTCCCCCGGCGATTGTACAGGGTGCGCTGGCAGCGTGGCGACAGGCGGGGAAGCAGCACACCTTTTGTCTGACAGGCAGCAGCATGGAGCCGCTGATATACGCGAGCGACACGCTTGTCGCATCGTTTGTCTGGCAGCCGTTGCGTCGTGGGGATGTGCTGATCTTTCAGGCTGGGGGGAGACTGGTTGCCCATCGTGTGTTGCGCTGGTGGGCGGGCGCGGATGGGTTGACGGTGTTGACCAAAGGCGACAACGCCCCATATCCCGATCCCCCAGTTGCTGAGGGGGAGATCGTGGGGCGAGCGGTGGCGATTCGCAAGGCCGACCGGGAAATCCGGCTGGATACCCGCCGCGAGCGGGTTTGGGGCTGGTTGATTGCCAGCAGTTCCCTGGTAGGGCTGGCCTTGCGCCGCGTGGGGCAGCGGGCGCTGGGGCGTCGCCAGCATAAGCCGCTTCCATCGTGGCTGTCGCCCGGAAAGGCGGCCCACGCCGCGCACCTCTGGCTGTTGGGCGTCGCCAACCGCGTGCTGGGGCACACGGCGCAACAGCCGCGCAAACGACCGCCCGCCGATGTGCCCACGCATGACGCCGCCGAGCCGCCCCGGAACGCGCAAGAGTAGGCGCCATCTCGTAGGCAGTTGAAACTGCACCAACCGTTGCGTCGGCATAGGCAGTTAAAACTGCACCAACGGTTGCAAAGCCGCCCTTCGGCGGCTGGGAGGCGAGTCCACGAAGGTGGACGCGCCATGCATGGCGGCGCCAGCAAGCTGGCGATTGCACTGGTTGCTGCGGTTTCGACCGCCCATCCTGATGGCTGTTGCCGGATTATTCTGTAAAACTCAAAGGCGGGACTGCTGGCGCTCAAGGGCGGCGACTGAACCCCTATTTGCTCTTGATTGGGACCAGGATGGTAAGCACCCCATCGGGGCTGGGCGACATATCGGGTGGGTAATATTCCAGCGCTGGGCGTCCCTCATCCTCGACATATTCGGACGCGGGTAGCCATCGCGCATAGATGTCGGCCCAGGTCTGCCCGATGGTGGACATGGTGCAGGCAAAGGCCGCATACGTCCCTGCGGGCACCGCTCGCAGCGTCAGCCCATCGGGTACGTCGGCCACCTGGCGCACCATCATCCCGGCGACAAAATCAGCCATCTCCGGCTCGTCGGTGGCATAGTAGACCCCATAGTAGCCAGGCTCCACCGCCAGCGCCGCCACGACTTGCTCGTAGCGGGTGAAGCGTTGGCCCCATAGCTCGTTATAATCGGCGTTCATTGGGTTGATGCGGGCCATAATGCCCAGCACGTGCGCGGCTGGGCGCTGCACAATCTCGACTTGCATCTCCTGTACTCCTTTCGTTCGTTGCGAATACCGCTCTGCGCTCACCGGCAGGGCCATCGGATATACTGGCAGTGTAGCACAGGAACCTGTCAAAAGGTGGCATATTTCGGATGGTTGATCGAACATATTTTCTATTCGAGACATGGCGCGTCTATGCGACATGCATGCCGATGCCCAGGTTCCGGCTCTATTGGCGTTTGCAGTGCAATTATATTATCCCGCACGAGCTTGAAGCCGGGCGGCAAGTATGGTTAAATGGGTCGCATGGCTATCAACCATGAAAGGAGGGTGCATGATGGAGTATCGCCGACTGGGGAAATCGGGACTCAAGGTATCAACGGTCTGTCTGGGGACGATGACCTTTGGCCGCGAGGCCGATGAAGAGATGTCGTACAAGCTGATGGACCGTTATATAGACCTGGGGGGCAATTTTATTGATACGGCGGACGCCTATTCCACGGGCATTTCCGAAGAGGTCGTCGGGCGCTGGCTGAAGCAGCGCGGCAATCGGCAAAACATTGTCCTGGCGACCAAGGTGTACGGCGTGATGGGGCCAGGGCCGAACGATGGCGGCCTGTCGCGGCTGCACATCCAGCAGGGGGTTGAGCAGAGCCTCCGCCGCCTGCAAACTGACGTGATTGACCTGTACCAGATTCACCGCTGGGACCCCAACACCCCACCGGCGGAAACCCTGGAGGCGTTGAACGACCTGGTGAGGCAGGGCAAGGTGCGCTACATCGGCTGCTCGAACCTGGCGGCCTGGCAGTTGAGCCAATTCCTGCACATCTCTGAGCGCAATCATTGGTCGCATTTCATCAGCATCCAGCCGATTTTCAACGCCCTGAACCGGAGCATTGAGAGCGAAATACTGCCGCTGTGCGTGGATCAGGGGTTGGGGGTGATCACCTATAACCCGCTGGCCGGGGGCATGTTGACCGGCAAGTATCATCGCGGCGAGGCGATGCCGTCCGGGGTGCGCCTGGAAGCGTTCCAGACGTACTATGAGCGGTACTATACCGACACGGCGCTAGATATGGTGGAGGCGTTTGTAGAGGCGGCCCGTCAGCGGGGCGTTTCGCCCGCCCAGTTGGCGCTGGCCTGGGTGCTGGCCGAGCCGCGCATCACCTGCCCGATTGTGGGGGCGCGCAATCTGGACCAGTTGAACGACACGCTGCAAGGGCTGCAAATTCACCTGACCCCTGAGGAACGGCAGGCGATTCCAGCCATGCCCGCCGGGCGATGGGTGGGCCGCGACCCCGTTTACGATCGCGAGCACTGACCCGCAAATGCGCGAACCCGCCTATCATCAGGCGGGTTCGTTGTTTGTCTTTGTTGTGGCATTCAGCTTGCGCGCCTGCAAGGCGCGGCTATCTGTCTGCCGCCTCTCCCTTCTCCCCCTCGCCAAAATTGGTGAGGGGGCTGGGGGGTGAGGTATTGGACCGCCGCCATCCTTGGCGGCTTCCTATTATGCCGGCTGGAAGCCGGCGGTCCAATTGCGGATTTACTCTTGCTCCAGCACCAGACCTTGCGCCACCACGCGGGCGGGCATTATCACGGCGTCGTGGGCGGCGATGGCGGCACGCACGGCGGGCACGCGGTCCGGCTCGGCGAGGGTAATCATGCAGCCGCCGCCGCCCGCGCCACAGATTTTGCTGGCCGACGCGCCAGCCTGAGCGGCGGCGGCCATAATGGCGTCGATTTTCGGCGTGGTCACCCCTTCGGCCAGCCCCCGGCGCAGCTTCCATTCGGCGTCCAGCAGTTTGGGCAGCGTGTCGAAATCCCGACGGGCCAGGCAATCGCGCATGGCCTGGGCGATGGCCTTGATCTCGGCCATGCGCGCCACGCTATCCCCCTCTTTTTCGATGTACCGCTTGAGCATGGCCCAGTTGGTGATGGATGAAAAGTGCGGGATGCCCGTATAGGAGACGATCAGCCGCTCGTTCAGGCCGTCGATCAGCGCGCTACCTTCTGGCGCGCCACCTTGCGAGAGGGATTCCACCGTCCAGCCGTCCACATCGAACCACATGGCGCACACCCCGCCATAAATGGGCGGGAAATAGTCCTGCTTGCCGGTGGGGATGCCGATGACTTGGGCTTCGATATTCGCGCCGGTGTCAATGATCTGGCGGGAATCCAGGCCCTTCCCGGTGATTGTGTTCAGGCAGTTGGACAGGGCCATCAGCAGCGCGGATGAAGCCCCCAGCCCGGAACCTTTGGGAGCCTGGCTGGACACGACAATATCCAGGCCCACCTCTGGGCGGTAATAGAGCAGCGCCCGCTTGACCAGATCCAGCGGGCCGCCCGGTTCCAGCGCGGCCAGGGAGGCGATTTCCTCGTGGAGCGCCTGGTCTTCTGAGCGGATGGTGATGCGCGCATCGTCTCGGGTTGCGACGCTGGCGCGGGCCTGCACGTCAATGGCGGCGTTCACGGTCAGGCCGCCGCCCTCGAACAGATAGAGGGGATATACGTCTAGCGTACCCCCTGCCAGGTCGATGCGGGTGGGCACGGTAGCGGTAATCTTCATGTTACCATCTCCGAATCTGGTTTGATTTTGCGGCTATTTATTAATGAAGGTTGACTATTTACTTCGATAACTCGATGTGCCATCTCGTAGGCAGTTGAAACTGCACCAACCAGTGCATCGGCATAGGCAGTTGAAACTGCACCAACATCTGCAAAGCCTGCCTTCGCAGGCTAGGGGGCCAGTCTCCGAAGGGCGACTGTAGTCCACGCAGGTGGACGCGCCAGCAAGCTGGCGATGCAACGGTTGCTGCGGTTTCAACCGCCCATCCTAATGGCTGTTACCGAACTATTTTGTTAACCTTCATCAATAGTGCGGGCTGCGCCAACAACGCGAGAGCAAGGCTTTCGGGGCCGCTGATAGGGGCGTTGGCGCTCCGGCTCATCGGAACATACGGTCCGCGCCCCGTCTGCGTGGCGGCTCGCCGGGGATAGCGTTATCGCGGGCGCGCGCGCGCTCGTTGGCCTCGCTGAAATATTGCTGCCACGCTTCCGGCGCGTTGGGGTCTTCGGCTCCGTGGCGGGTGATGCGCTGTCGCACCTGCACCATCACCGGCGTGTTGACCGACGTTCCGGCCACGATGACCTGCCCCTTGGTGAGTGCGGGTAATTCCGTCAGCAGGTCGCGCCCCACCGACTCGACGCTTTCGGCGATGCGCGCCTGATCCACCGGGTTGACGATGCGCATGATACACTGAGTCATACATTGTGACAACACGTCGCCGTCGAGCTTGCCGGGGCGCTGGCTGATCAGCCCCACGGCCATGCCGAACTTGCGCCCCTCGGAGAGGATTTGCTTCAGGATTTGCGTGGTGATGATCTCGGCGCCCGCCGGGGCAAAGTTATGCGCCTCTTCTATCAACACGAATACGGGATAAGGCAAATAGTTCTCGTCCTCTTGGGTGATGCGCTGGCGAGCGGTGTCCATGCGCGCCTGATAAGCGCGACGCAGCAGCGTAGCAACGATGGTTTGCTGCTCGCGTTCGGGGATTTCGTTGAGTTGCAGAACGGTGCACTGCCCCGGACGAAAAAGATAGTCCAGCCGCATGTTCACATGGTCGTCGAAAATCTTGGAATCGCCGAGCAGCGAGTTGACCCGCCAGACTAGCGCGCCAATGGTGGGGTCTTCTTTTTCGTCGGGATCTGTGACGGGCTGGTCTTTTTCCCCGGCGCGGATAATCTCCAGGAACTGGGCCTTGGTCCACTTGTCGGCATAGCGTCGTCTGACGCGCCCATAGGCCCGCCCCAGTTCATAGTGCATTTTTTCCGACAGATCGCGCAGCAGGTAGCGCAAATCCCCCAGTTCCAGGGAAGAAACGCGCACCTTGATATTCTCAGGGCGCACAATCTTGACCTCGGCCCGGTAGTTATCCTGGGCGAACGCGGAATGCTCTTGCATATCCGCCAGCGTGTCATATTCCGCGTGGGGGTCCACCACCAACACGGCGGCGCGGTTCTTGGGCTGCATCAACTCTTCGAGGATCACCCCGGCCAGGTAGCTTTTGCCAGAGCCGGTGGAGGCGATGATAGCCATGTGGGTGCTGGTAAAGCCCCGCGCATCCAGGGCGATGGGCACGCGCTGGCCCGGCCTGCTCAACAGCGCGCCGATGTGCACCGCGCCCACAGACTTGGGCTGTACGCGGCTCAATACGTCGGCCAGCATCTCATCGGAGGCGATATAGATGGGCGCGCCAGAGCGCGGCGGAATGCGGGGGTTCACAAAGCCTAGCGCCGGGTCGTAAAAGCCGATGGTGGTAGCGGTGATCTCGAATAGTTCGTGGACATCCTGCTCAAAGCCGAGCAACTCGGCCACAGCCTTGGGTGGCACGGTGGGGTCGGCCATAAACGTGTCGGGGTACAGGCGCAGGGGCACGCGCCGGGTGACGCGGCCCAGAATCAGGCGCTTTTCCCCCTGCACGTCGGCCTCATAATAGACAAACTCGCCATATTTGACCTGCTGTTCCGGGTCGGGGGCGACGAACGTGTATTCATGCGGCGTTTCGCCGGGGCCTTTGGTCGTTCCGATAGGTGTGGCGGGCAGCATGGCGACTCCTTTCAGCCCACAGGCTCGACGCGGGATTTCCACGACAGGTTATTGCCCAGGATTTCCAGGCGACGCGCCTCTGCCGGGAATAGCTCGCGCAGGTGGGCGAGGATGCGAAGCAACAGGTGAGGGGCCAGCGGCGGCGGCATGGTAAGCAGCATGGGCAGATAGGCCACGCGCAGGCCCGCGCTCCCCTCATGGAACCGGATGACCTCCTCGCGGTCCAGCTTGCGTACTCGCGCATCCACCGTGGCGGCCACCACGGGCACGCCCTGCTGCACGTCGCCCGCCACGTCTACCATCCCCAGGATGGTCACGGCCACCAGCGTGACCTTTTCGGCCAAATAGTCCGGCGAGAACACGGCCAGCTCTTCGCGGGGCGATAGGCGGGGGCCGAGGTTGCCAAATTCGGGGTTTAACAGCGTCGTATTGTTGATGACGCCCACCAGATAGCCGCCCTGCTCTTGTTCCACGCCGACAAACGTGCCAAACCCGTAATCCTCCGGCTGGGGCACGATAGCGGCTTCGCCGGGGCCGTATACCTGGCAGATATAGTCCACGTGCGAGCTAGAGGAGGAAATCTTGCCAATGAACATAACGCTTTACCTTCTTCCGCGTTTGCTGTATGCCTTGCGCGCATAGCGCAGGTCCAGGCCGAGGCTGTCGATGAATTCTTGCAGCGTGCGGTAGAACCGCTCTCGGTCGGCGGCGGTGATGACCGCGACAGCGTCGGCGGTCTCGATGGCGTAGGGATAGCCGGTTCCCACGACGCACTCGGCCCGCACCACATCCACGACCTGGTCCAGCAGCCCGTCCTCTAGCAGCCAGGCGGGCAGGTCTAGCCGCGAGGGGGCGTTCTCGGCGGTGGTCTTTAAATAGAGGAAATGGACCCGCTCGTAATAGTCCTGGTCATCGTTGCGCTCGAACAGGCTGTCATTGCGCGCACAGACAAACGCCTCGGTGCGATCTCCCCAGCGCATCTGGCCGCGAAGCAGCGCGCTGTCGCTGATGTGGGGGCGCGTGGTAAACCCTTTCAGGCAGCCGAGCATCGAAACCAGGTCTTTGGACCGCGAGGTATCAATATAGCCGACCAACGGCACGCGGGTCGTCTCGGAGGTGATGAGCAGCGCCCGCACCGCCCGGATGTAGTGGTCGCGCAATTCGGGGCGCATCTGGGCGGCGAACGAGATCACCAGCGAGCCGTCAAAGAAGCAGACCGGCTTGGGGTTGTGGTCGGCCATCGCTTGCATATAGTCTAGCAGCACGTCGCATTCCCGCTCGAACCGGCGCAGGTTCACCTTGGGCACGGGGAACGAGCTATCCTCATCGCCCACATCCATCAACTCCTGGGGGCTGATAATCTCGAATTCGATATTCTTTTCATAATGGCCCGCAGGGTCATGGGCGTTTTCGAACCAGCCCACCTGCACCGCGCCCACAGGCACGGAAAAGTCGCCGCTGGGGGTAATCTGCGAGCCGTCCACGGCGAGGGTGGGCACGTTGCGGAGCGTGTCCATTGCCCAGGCCCGCGCCTCGGTGTGGTTTTCCCAGCGCGGCGCAAAGGGTAGCACGATCGAGCGCCCGGCCACCCGCTCGACGGTGGGCAGCGCGCCGGGGCGGGGGATGTCCTCTAGCAATTGGAGCAGGTCTTCGCGCCCCTGAGAGCAGGCGAATTCCAGGGCCTCGCGGAACCGATCCAGTTCTTCGCTCGCCTCAAGCTGGAAATCGGCGAAATCCTGCTGTTTGGCTCGGAGCGCGCTGACGACGTGTGGTTTGCTGAACATGATTACATGCGGCTCCAGTAACTACCGTTCTCGCCTTTGACCACCCGGATATAGTTCTGCACGGCCCGCTCAAAGGTGTCGTCGTGGCTGATGACGAACAGTTGTGAAAAGCCCTTGATCTGGACGATCTGCTCCGCGAGGCTTTCGCGGCGCGTGGGGTCGAGGTGGGCGGTTGGCTCGTCGAAAAAGGCCACGTCAATGGCGGAGGTGCTCTTGAGCAGGGCCATTCGCAACGCCAGGGCTGCGCTCATCTGCTCGCCGCCGGAGAATTGCCGGAAGGTGCGCTGGCGGCCCTGCACGTCCAACGATAGCTCGTAATCCTCAGTCCAGATCAGCCGCCCGCTGTGGTCGCCCATGATATCGCCGTACAGCAAAGAAGCCTCGCGGGAAATCTGGTGGACGAGTTGTTTGGTAATCTGCGGCCCGGCCTGTTGCAACAGGTCGCGCACCATTCTTACCGTTTGCTCAAGCTCTTCCAGGTCTTCCAACTCGGCGCGCTTGCGTCCCCGCTCGGCCTGCATCTGTTCCAGTTGGGCGATCTCGCGGCGGACGGCCTCCAATTGCTCGCGCCTGGCCCCCAATTGCGCCCGATTCGCGGCCAGCTCTTGTTGCAGCCTGCTCACCTCTCCGCGCACGCGGGCATGCTCCTGGGCGTCATAGTCTGCCAACGCCTGCTCATATTGCCGGGTCAGGCTGGCTTGCTCGGCCTCTAGCTGCTGCCCTTCTTCTTGCAGGGTTGTCACGCGGCGCTGGCGGGCTTCTTGCTGCTCGGCGGCCTTGATGTGGGCCAGATACGTATTATGCGCCTCCTGATGGCGCTCTCGTTCGCCCTGGGTAGCGCGCACCTGCTCATCCAGCCCCTCAAAGGCGGCCAACTGGGCTTCCAACGCGGTCATTTGTTCTTGTAGCGTCTGCTGGCGGGCCTGCTGGCGGCGCTGCTCTTGCTCTTTGGCGGCCTGCTGGCGCACCCGATCTTCGTGGCGCTCGTATTCCCGGCGGGGATTGCCCAGTTGGGCCAGGGCCATCTGGTATTGCTCGGCCTCTGCGGGCGCGCCCTGATAGCGGGCGGCCTCGGCCTTGGCGTTCTGCCAGGCCAGCTTGCGCCGGTCCAGGGCTTGCTGGTAACGCTGGACTTGGTGCTCTGTGGGCATGGCGCGCAGTCGCCGCTGGCCCTGCTCCATTCCCGCTTGTCGTTCCGCGATCTGTCGGGCATACTCGGCGGATTGCTCGGCCAGCGCGGCGGCCCTGGTTTGCAGCGCGGCGACCTGTTTGGCGTTGCGAGCCAGCAACTCAGCGCGATGCTCAGGGGTCAATTCGGCCTCGCAGACGGGGCAGCGCGCCGAATCCACCTCTTCCAGCGTGGCGGATTGCTCGCGCAGTTGGTTGATCTCGGTGCGGATGGCGACCTGGTTTTCGCGGGCCTCTTGTTCGGCGCGGGTCAGCTCGTCGATGGTCTGACGCATGTGTTGCAGCGTTTCTTCCAGGGCTATGGCCTGTTCCAGCCCCTTGGTGGCCCTGGTCAATTCCTCCTGCGCCTGGACGACCTCGGCCTTGAGCGTTTCCTCCTGGCGGCGGGCGGTGGCGAGGCGCTGCACGTCATTTTCGGCCTGTCGCAGCCCGACCTCTAGCATGTGTTGTTGCTCGACCAGGGGGGCGAGTTCTTGCAGGCGTTGGGCGGAAACGGCAATATCGGCCAGTTCGGCGGATAGCTGGTCCAGGCGGGTGGCGATGCGGGCGGCCTCGGTTGCCAACTGGCTATGCTGTGCGCGCAGGCGGTCGCGGGTGGCGCGTTTGCGCTCCAGTTCGGCCAGTTGGCGCTCGGTTTGCAGGTAGGCGCGATGCCCTTCCAGCGAGTTGGCGACGAGGACGGACGCGGCGCGAGCCTCGGATAGCTCGTGTTGCGCGTCGGACAGCAGGCGCTCGTGGGCGTCGACCTGGGCCTTGACGCGCTCCAGCCGGGCGGCGATTTGCTGGACGCGCTCGGCTGCCTGGTCGAGCAGGTTCAGGCTCCCCGTGGCCTGTTCCAGGGAATGGCCCAACGCGGCCCCCTGGTGTTCCAGCGCGCCGATGCCGCCTTCCAATGCTTGCCGGTTCTCGCGGAGGGTGGGCAGGCTGGCAAGCTGGCCCTCCATATGGGCGATGGCCTGACGGGCGGCGCCGATTTCCCCGCTCAGGTAGCTCGTGGTTTCGCGCAGATTATCCGACGCCTTGCGGTACTCTTCTACGCGCAGCAGGGGGTCAAAGATGGCCTTGCGTGCGCTGGCTGCCTGCTGGAACGAGGCGGTAAGCGCGCCCTGGGGCACGCCGACGGTATTCTCGAACAGCGTTTCCAGGCTCATGCTCTCTTCGACGTCTAGATGCTGGTGTAGCCAGGTCTGCACGTCTTCGCTGCCGTCGGCGATGACCTGTCGGTCCAGTTCAATGTCATAGACGCGGTAGCGGGTAGTGGTCTTGCTGCTGAAGCGGCGCTCTACCTCGTATTCGCGCTCGTCGTAAGACGAGACAAAGCGCACGGCGATGCTGCCCGAGTCGCTCCCTTCGTGCAGGCAATGGGCCAGCGAATGTTCTTTGAAATTGAACAGAGCGAACCCAATCGCTTCCAGCAGAGAGCTTTTGCCTGCCCCATTCGCGCCGATGATGGCGTTGGTGCCGGGCGAAAAGGTCACTTCGGTCTGGGTATAGCTCTTAAAGTTCTCCAGTTCCAGGTGCGTAATCAGCATGCGACTCTTCTTCCGACATCGTATTTAGCAGGTTGCGCAACTCGGCGACGATCTCCGCCGGTTTGCTGCGGGCCAGGGCCATCCGCTTGATCTGCAATACCATCTCGGCCCATTGCTCGCTGTTGGGACGGTGGCGAATATCCCGCTCGATCAGTTCGCGCAGGACGTGCTTCTCCAGTTCGGCGCGGTCAGTTTTGCCCATGAGGGGCACGATTTCGAATTCGCTGGCGGCGCAGTCGTCTCGCATCCGGACGATGAGCGGGTGGAAGGCGGCCTGCACCTGCTCTTCCAGCCTGGTAATATCCAGGGCGGCGCGGTCAAAGGCGAGCACCCCGGCCAGGCGTACTTCGACGACTGGCTCGCAGGCCACCCGCTCCGGCGTGGCTTCGGCCTGTATAAAGCTCTGAAAGGCCGCGTATAGCTCTTCCGGCTGGTGGTAGGCGTCCACCGGGAAATACAGCCGCTCAAAGGCGCGACGGGGGCAACAGACCTGTTCGACGATGTGCGCCGGTTGCCGGGCGGGGTCAACGTCCACCACAAAATAACCGCGTTCCGGCCACTCGGCCTCGCTCATGCTGTTGGTTTCCAGCGAGCCGGGGTTATAGATCCAGTCATCCTGGATAAAGGGTTTGTGGATGTGCCCCAGCGCCATATAGTCCACATATTCCCGCAGCGGCTCCAGTTGGGCGCGGGTGAGGGTGGCCGAATAGTTGTCGAGGATACCCTGCAATCCGGCATGCAGCATGAGGATGGTGTAGGCGGGCCGGGGGCCGGGCATGTCGGCCAGCGCGCGGGTCAGGTCGTCGATGACGCGAGGCGTAGAGGCCCCGTAATACTTGACGCCGATGATGCGGATGCCGCCGGGGAGGTCTATATAGGCCCCCGCGTTATCCTCCCATTTGTCCAGCAAGAGCTGCTGGTTCTCGTACACAGGGGACAGCAGGACGAGCCGGTCCGTGTCGACCAAAAAGTCGAGCCAGGAATAGGACTCGGTGTAGTGCGGGCGCTCGTGGTTGCCCTCGACGCCGATCACCGGGATACCGGCCTCATGCAGCCGATCCAGGTTGCTGACTGCCTGAAACAGCGTTTGGGGGTCTATGCTGCGCTTGTGAAAAAGGTCGCCCGCCAGCAAGACGAAATCCACTTTGCGCTGGATGGCGTCGTCGGCCAGGTGGATAAAGGCGCGCGCAAAGTCGTTATAACGCTCTTTGTGGCCGTACTGCTCGAAACCTAGATGAATGTCCGCTGCATGCAGGAACCGAATGGTCATGACTGGTTGCCGCCCTATTGCGATAGATAGCGGGGACATGGCCCCTGCACTATGATAGCACACAGGGCGGGAGAAGCAAGTGCGTCAGCGAGCGCGGCCTGCAACGCGGCGGGGTCGTTGGCCTGGCAGATCACCGGCGCGATGCCATAGCTGCGCAGGACGTTTTCCATGCTCACGGGCTGGCGAGGCTGCCCGCGCTCGTCGAGGGCGCTGCCCACGTGGGCCTGGCCGCCGGTCAGCGCGGTGGTCCCGTTGTCGAGCAATAGCATCAGCAGGCGGGGGTTTTTCTGCACGGCGTAGGGCAGGGCGTTCACGTCCGAATGAAAGAAGGAAGAATCGCCCAGGATCGAGATGACGTGATGCTGCGGGTCGGATAGGGCCAATCCCAGACCCAGGCCCAGGCTGGAACCCAGCGAATACTTGACGTCGAACAGTTCCAGGGGATGCAGGTTGGCACGCACCATGCAGCCGGTTTCCCCCACGATGATATAGCGGTTGCGCCCGCCCTGCGCCTTCATTGTTTGCAGCAGCGCCTCAAACGTGGGGCGATAGGGGCAGTCGTCGCACAGCGGCTTTTCGCTGGGCATCTGCCCGGGCGCGAGCCGCGGGCCGTTCTCTGGCACGGTGGCGGATTCGGGGGATAGGGCTGCCAGCGCGGCGGCGATCTCTGACGGTCCCAGTTCGCCTTCTTCGGGGATGGCTCGCGTATGGCGGCCCAGAATGGGCAGCGATAAACCGGCCCGCTGCGCCAGATCGCGCAGTTGTTCTTCAACGAACGGGCCGCCTTCCTCCAGCACCAGCAGTTGATCCAGCCGCCGCAGCCATCGGATCAGGCTGGTTTCTGGCAAGGGCCACACGCTGCTCAACCCCAACACGGAGAAGGGAGGCTGCTCGCCCAATAGCTGGCTCAGTTTGGCGTAGGTATAGCCTGCGGCCAGGACGCCGATATGCCCCTCTCCGCAGGCCACGTCGTAGGGGGAAGATTCCAGGGACATACGCATCTGGCGCAGGCGGCGGTGCAGGCTGTGGTGGCGCTTGGTCGCCAGGGCAGGCAGCACGATCCATCGGTTGCGCTTGCGGAAGAAACGCAGACGGGGCGGGGGCAATTCCCACGGCTCGTCGACGGCATCGAGGGCCAGCGTCAGGGCGCGGGTGATGCGCACGATAACCGGCGTGCCCACCGACTCGGACCAGGCGTATGCCTGGCTCATCACAGCCGCCGCCTGTTGCACCGAAATTGGCTCGATGACGGGCACTTCGGCGGTACGCGCCAGCCAGCGCGAATCCTGCTCGTTCTGCGAACCCCACGCGCCGGGGTCGTCGCCCAGCAATATCACCATTCCCGCGTGGCACCCGCTAAGGGAAAAGGTAGCCAGGGGGTCGAGCCCCACGTTCATGCCGACGCTCTTGAGGACCACCAGAGAGCGCGCGCCTGCCAGAGACGCGCCGATGGCGATTTCCATTGCGACTTTTTCGTTGGGCGCCCATTCCAGGCTCATCTGGCCTGGCTCTGTCGCCGAGAGCAGGGCATCGAACACGCCCGTCGAGGGGGAGCCGGGATACCCTGTGACAACCTGCACCCCGGCGGCCCGCACTCCCAGGGCCAGAGCTTGATCTCCGCGCATTGTTTCGGTCATGACGTTGTCCGCTTTCTGTTCGATAGACGATGGCCCCCCCACCACTGGGCAGGCCACCATGTCGGGCGGGCTGCTACTGGGTGAGGCCGAGGGCGCGCTCCAACTCCTCGCTGACCGGTTCGGTGAGGTGAAAGCGCACGTCCAGGGCGGGCAGGGCCAGCGTGCCCTTGTTCCATGCGCGCACCTGGTGGGCGGCCTCGGCGTCCTTCTCTACCTGTATCTTGACGTAATCAATCTCGTAATCGGCAAACCAGGACGCTACATGCGGCGATAGGGGAGATTGGGCGTCCGTGTAGATGGTCAGGTCGGCGATCTGCACGCCCGGAACCAACAGGATGCTTTGTAGGTCGGCCAAGGTGGGCTGAATGAGGATCATGCGGATATCGAGCGTGGGGACCGAGCGGTAGCCCTGGTTCCAATTCTCCACCTGTCTGGCAGCGGAGGGGTCGCGGTCAATGTCAATGTCTTCAAACAGCAATCCGTGGCTGGTCAGCAGGGCCTTGGCTCTGCGGGATTGTCCACACCAACTGGTGCTATAGACTGTAATCCAGCGCTGACATATAGAAGGGATCTCTGCCATGTTCTCTCGCCTCCGTGTCTCGACGTACGATAATTGACAATCGCCAGGGACGCGCAGAGTCAGGCTATGCTTGATCTTGCACCGTGTCGGTGGCTGCCTTGCTTCCGGCGATCTCTACTTCGGTAGACCGCTCCATCTGCATCAGGGTCTCGGCCACCTGCCCGATGGCGACGCGCTGCTTGCGGTAAAAGTCCGATTCGCTCATCGCCAGCCGTTGGACGATGTCGCGGATGCGCTGTCCCTGGATGAACTTTAGATCGAGGATATTATACACGATCCACTCGGCGGCTGTCATACTGCGCCGCCCATCTGGCTTGAGGCGGTCAATGGCTTCTTGCAGCACGGCCCGCACAGCCTTGGCGGGGACGTTGTCGCATTGGGGCAGTCTGCTCTGGACGATACGCATGTTGAGCAGGGGGCTGGTGGTGAGCTTGGGGCCGCCCCACAACTGGCTGAGGGCGTCTTTGACCATCTGCTCGAACTCGGGCGAGCGGGCGGGGTTGGCGTCCAGATGTTGGTGGGCGTCGCTGCCGACGTATTGCGGCGTCGAGCGCCAGGCTTGAATCTCGTCCAGTTCGCTGCCCAGCCCTTGCAAGATGGCAAAGACCTGCTGTTGCAGGCGCATATCTTCCAGGGCGAACTCGGCCCGACGCACGAGGCCCTGCACGGCTTCCAGGTCTTCTTCGCTAAAGCGGGGCTGGGAAGCCAGGGCGCGCAATCCCAGAATGCCGACAATGGCTTCGTCCTGCTTGTTTCGCAAAGGGAGCAGCCAATAGCCGTCCGCCAGGACGAAATCGCTATTGCCGATGGATTCGCCCCGGCAGCTATCGTCGAGTTGGTCCAACAGGTCGGGCAGGGAGATGCGCGCCAGGAAATCATTGGCGGCTTCGCGCAGCCCGCAGAAAACCCGAATGGAAAGCACCGAATTCTGCATCGTGACGACAAAGCCGGACGGCACGCGCAGCAGGTCGCACATGGCGATTAGCGTGTTCTCTAGAAGCTGTTCCAGGTCGGTGGTTGTCAGCAAGTGCTGTTCCAGCGTTTGAATCCACTGGATTTCCTTGCGATCCTGACGGTAGGTTATGCGGTCAATGGCGGGCTTGGCAATGTTGATCAGGACCTGGAAAGTTACCATAGCCCCGGCCACAGACGCGATCATGATCATGTCACGCGGCAGCCCCAGGATATTCTCCACTCGGGGTATAGTCAGCATGATGACGATGATGGCGATAGCCATGAGCGGGCCGCGCAGCAGGTAATGGATCAGGTTATGCTTGATCACGCGGTCTGGCAGCAGCACCCCTTGATAGGCGACGATGTAACCGATCACGATGGTCATGAGGGCGATGCCCACGTTGCCCACCAGGTTGAGAAAGGCGATCACGTTGGGCGAGAACGCGCGCACCATCGTCGGCACGAGCAAGTAGGGGAAAACGCCGATGCTGGGAGCCACAAAAGCCAGCATCAGGTAGGACATGCGGCGGCGGGAGGTGGAGGTCAGGCAGCGCCGCTTGGCCTGGGTGATGTTGAGCCAGCCGATCACCGAGATGGACACATAGTAGAGGGTGAACACCCAAAACAGTGGTCCAGGCAGCAGGTGAAAGATGTGGCCGTTCTGGGTGGCGTCGCCGATCACCAGGTTGGTGAATACCACCAGCCCCAAAAAGATGCCGCCGGATAGGTAGCCCATAAAAACGCCCATGCGCCGCTTGCGCGAGATAGAGCCGGTGGTTCGCAGCAGCGCATCGGAAAAGTGATAGTACGCGGCAGGGACAAAGGCGATGCCGATCCATTGCATAGGCAGCCACACGCCAGCCGCGTCGAGGGTTTCCACCTCGGCAAGGCCCACATCCACGATATAGACCACGGTGACAAAGGCCATCAACGCGCAAAAGGCGCGCGCGACTGGGCTGCGGAAGTTATGGGTGAGGATATAGACGAACAGCGAAAAGCTGATGATAACGTTGACGGAGGCAAGGATTAGGTTGCCGAGGTCGAGAATCGCTGTGATGGTCGCTCCGTTCATACGGTAAACAGTCCCCAGCAGGATCAACCTATAAACGCAGGTTCACTAAACCTGTCACAACATAATATACAATGGGTACAACGAAAAGTAAACTGTCCACACGGTCCAGCATTCCCCCATGTCCGGGGATAATGTTGCCGGAATCCTTGACGCCCACCTGCCGCTTGATGATCGACTCGGCCAGGTCGCCGTAGGTAGCTCCCAGCGAGACGAGCACGCCCAGCACCACGCCCCAGCCGATGGGCAGGTCGAGGAAAAAGAACCCCAGCAGGACCACTGCCAGCGTCCCGCTGACCAACTCGCCCACAGCGCCCTCGCGGGTCTTTTTCGGGCTGATTTTGGGGTGGAATGGGGTCTTGCCCATGCGCAGGCCGACGAAATATGCTCCACTGTCGGCGATCCAGGTGCTTACCAGGGCCAGCGCCAGCCAGAGCGCGCCGTCGTTGATGGCGCGCAGGCGGATGAAATGGCTGAGGGTAAAGCCGATATAGATGCCGCCCGCCACGGCCAACGCCCAATTGACCAGCGAGTTTGGCGCATTGCCGTGCCAGATTTCCGCCACCAAAGCCAGCAGGGGGATGCAGAACAGGCCAAAGGGCAACAACCCCAACTGCGGCCATTGGGCGTCGATCACAAAGAAGGCGATCAGGCCCAGGGTAAAGACGTAGGAAGGGGCCAGGTCGCGGGTACGCAGCATTTGCAGGTATTCATAGCCTGCGAGCAGGCCAGCCAGCAGGATAACGGCAAACAGCACCCAGCCACCCAGGTAGACCACCAGGCCCACCAGAGGGATGAGCACGACGGCGCTTAGGATGCGTTTGACCAGATTCGATGACATGCCAGAACTGACCGTTACTTTCTCCGGCAAGGCAGCCTTCCTTCGTTGATAGTTAGTAGTGTGTGGCAAGGGCGCGAATACCGGGGCTAGGCGGGCGTCTGCGGCAACCCGCCGAATCGGCGTTCGCGCTGCTGATAGGCCAGCAGGGCCTGGTATAGCTCTTTGCGGCCAAAATCGGGCCAAAACACCCGAGTCGAGTAGAACTCGGAATAGGCTGCCTGCCAGATCAGGAAATTGCTCAGGCGCATATCCCCGCCGGTGCGGATGATCATGTCCGGGTCGGGCAAGCCGCCGGTGGACAGGTAGCGGCTGATGGTCTCCTCATCCACCTGATCGGCGGGAACGCCATCCCGGATCATCTGGCGCACGGCGTCGACCACATCGGCCCGCCCGCCATAGTTGAACGCTACATTGAGCACCAGGTCTTGGTTCGCGCTGGTATAATCCTGGGCGTAGCGGATTTTCTCGACCAGCCGCTTGCTCAATCCTTCCGAACGGCCAATATGACGGATGCGGACGCCGTTGCTGTGCAGTTCTTCCAGTTCCTCGTCAATGACCTGTTCCAGAATACGCATGAGCGCCATCACTTCGGGGCGCGGGCGATTCCAGTTCTCTGTTGAGAAGGCATAGATAGTGACCACCTTGACGCCAAAATCCTTTGCAGCGCGCAGGATGCGGTGCAGGTTATCTGTGCCAGCGCGG
>JAAYXX010000211.1 GCA_012515695.1 Chloroflexota bacterium | reverse complement strand
GGCCTCGAGTGGCATCAGGAGAACCCCAACTATTTGTATGTGCGCTCCAACGATGGGCCGGAGCAGATCTACAAGCGGGGTAATGGTTACCTGTCTGAGGCCGCTCAGGCTGGCAGCCGCATCCCGTCCGGCCACCCGGAGGCGTTCATCGAGGCGTTTGGCAATATCTACAAGAACTTTACTGACACCATTCGCGCCAAAATCCTGGGCATCGAGCCTAGCGAGATCATGCTAGACTTCCCGACAGTGGAAGATGGCGCGCGCGGCGTCCTCTTTATCAACAAGGCGGTGGAGAGCAGCAATAGCACCGTCAAATGGCTGCCTGTGAGCTTTTAACGCAGCAAAACACTGACCCTGATCTATTTGCGCTATACCACGAGAAGGAGCAATTGACATGGCAAGACCAGTCACGCTATTCACCGGCCAGTGGGCGGACCTGCCCCTGGAAAAAGTCGCGGAAAAGGCCAGCGCCTGGGGTTTTGATGGTCTGGAACTCGCCTGCTGGGGCGACCACTTTGAGGTGGACAAGGCCCTGGAGCAGGACGGCTACCTGCAAAGCCGTTGGGACATCCTCAACAAGTATAACCTGAAATGCTGGGCCATCAGCACCCACCTGGTAGGTCAGTGCGTGTGCGATTTCCCCATTGATGCCCGCCACCAGGGCATTCTCCCGCCGCGCATCTGGGGCGATGGCGATCCCGAAGGCGTCCATCAGCGGGCCGCCGAGGAAGTCAAGAATACCGCTCGCGCTGCGGCCAAGTTCGGCGTCAAGGTGGTCAACGGGTTCACCGGCTCGAGCATCTGGTATCTGCTGGCGGGTTTCCCGCCGGTAGCCCCCGGCCAGATTGAGGCGGGCTATCAGGATTTCGCCGATCGTTGGAATCCCATTCTGGACGTGTTCGACGAGGTCGGCGTCAAGTTCGCCCTGGAAGTGCATCCCTCCGAGATCGCCTATGATTTCTGGACCACGAAAAAGGTGCTGGAGACGATCAACTACCGCGAAGCCTTTGGCATCAACTTTGACCCCAGCCACCTGTATTGGCAGATGGTAGACCCCGAAGTGTTTGTCTACGAGTTCGGGAATCGCATCTATCACATGCACGTCAAAGAGTCCATCCGCCTGCTGAATGGCCGCAACGGTATTCTGGCCTCGCACCTGAACTTTGGCGACCATCGGCGCGGCTGGGACTTTGTCTCGCCGGGGCGCGGTGGGGTTCCCTTTGAGCGGGTCTTCCGCGCACTGAACACGGTGGGCTATCAGGGGCCGCTGTCCATCGAGTGGGAAGACAACAACATGAACCGCGACCAGGGAGCGCCGGAAGCATTGGCAATGGTGCGCCGCCTGGAGCTGACCCCCTCCGACGTGGCCTTTGACGCCGCTTTCCAGCAGAAGTAAATCTGCGCGCCAGACACAACATAAAACGAGCCGCCCGAAGTAGAACCGGGCGGCTCGTTCTCTATCTAATATGGACCGCCGCCATCTCTGGCGGCTCAATATTATGCCGGCTGGAAGCCGGCGGTCCGCACATGCTCCTCACCCACGGGGCGCGGGCGTTCAGCCCGGCATGTATGCCCGGCTGTACTCAGCCGCCCTCGCCCTTTGGGAGAGTGCGGCTTTCAGCCGAGCGGCTGGGTACAGGCGAGGGTGAGGGCAACTCTGATTTTACCCCAGCATTTGATCAGCTGACTACCGCGGCCTAGCTTTCGTGGATCACGGGGACAAATGGCATATTCAGCAACGCGCTAATGCTGTCGGGGTGCGTGGCCCGGTCTATGCTGCGGTGGCCGCCCGGCTTGTCAGGCCGGAACAGCGTCACCCGCTCATAGGGCGGATCGAGCCGCACCAGGGGATAGCTGTCTCGCTCTTCCCGCAGCCGGACGATGGCCGCCTGCGCCCGGTCGCGGATGGCGTTGCGGGCCACCTCCGGGTGCAGATGGACAGCCGCCAGGTTGTGGTGCATATAGGCGTCCGTGTCCAGGTCCAGCCCATCATCGGGCGTCAGGCCGCGCTTGACGGCCACGGTAATGATGCCGGGGGTCAGGCGCATGGCCTCCTGGCAAAAAGCCTCATCGCCAGAGGCGAAAATAGCGGGTATGCCCACCTCGGCGGCGCATAGCGCAAACTGGCCGAACTCGCCTACGCTGATCCCATTGATGGTCTGGTCGATATAGTTGAACCACTGCGTATGGGCCAGGTGCGCGTAGGGCGTGCTGGCCTTGGCATGTTGCCCGACCCAGCACACGCCGTCAAAAGTCGGGTCTAGCTCCAGGGGATAACCACGCGGCCAACCTCGCATCAGTTTGGCGCGCCGGTCTAGTAACGGGGGCACAATCCCCCCGGCCCCATGCCCGTCGGCCACGACGATCTCTTCGGCTCCGCCTTGCCACAGCCCCTCGATGGCCGCGTTCACCTCGCGGGTCAGCAACTCGCGCCCCAGGTCGTAATATCGGCCAGGGTAGCTGCGCTCCGGGGGCTGGCACCAGTTGTCGTGATCAAGGATACCCGCCACCCCTTCCATGTCGGTCATGATATAGATTTTCATCTGTTCGCCTCTCTTCCCTACAGTCGGCGCAGGCGCGCATCCAGGATTCTGGTACGCAAAAAGGTGTCCAGGCTGCGACGCTCCCTCAACAGGCGCTCGACCTCGGATTTGGCCAAGACGAGCACCACCACCTGCTCATACGTGCCCGAATAGCGGTTGCAGGTCTCGACGTCCGCCGGGTTACTGGGCATGACAAAAGCGATGCGCGTCCCATAGACGCGGGCCATCCCGGCGATGTGCGCGTAGAAAGAAGGGTCTGTTATATCCTCGCACGCCACCAGCGCAAACGGCTCATACGTGCCCCAATAAGAGTCGCGGCCCCGCTGGGCATGTACCGCCAGCAGAATATGCTGCCGCTCGATGCTGGGGTCGAGCTTGGGGTAGATGGAAAACGCCGGAACCAGCGAGAACAGCGCCGCCGCCAGGTTCTCCCACGCCTTGCCAGACTGGTATGCCCCTTCTGGCCCCACAGCATCCGCCCACAGCACAGCCAGGCGCTCGTACATGGCCTCGATTTCCACGTCTCCACCAGCGGCGCTATGGCCGGGCGAGGCGTCTATGTCGTGTGCCTGCGCGTAATACTGCCGCAATGCCCGCTCGTAGAGGGGGTTGCGAATCTGCACAGGCTGGGTTGGGCGAATCACCCCGATCATCTCCAGCGAAGCCAGCAGGGGGTCATTCCTGCTAAAGGGCACCGACTGGCCCTCCATCAGCACGCTTCGCAGCCGACGGCGCTCGGCGGGCCGCCGCTCCAACTCGTGTATCACATGGCGGATGTTGTCATCCTCCACCAGCAGTTCTTCCGCCGCCGCGTCCACCGCCTGAACAGTCACCCGCTCCACCTGCGCCCGCTCTAACAGGGCGCACAGCCGCATGGTCAGGTAGGGATGCCCGCCCGCCAGCTCATAGATGCGGTCCGGCGCTTGTGGCTCTACCTCTACCTGCAACCGGGCAAACTGCTCGACAATTCGACGCACATCTGACGGAGAGAAGTCCGACAGATATAGCTTTTCACATATATTGAGCGGGGAGTTGGTGCCAAACGTCAGCCCGTACAGGTCCACAGCCCCGCTGAACACGAACAAGTATTTCGATAGGGCGCTGTTCATGCCGCGCCCCTGGGTGAACACGGTCCGCAAGGTGTTGAAAAAGCTGTCCGACACCTCTGGCGCCAGCGCGCCCACCTCGTCCAGGGCGATGATGATGCGCGGCAGGGCCACCACTTCGGCCAGCCCTCGCAAAAACTCGAGAAACTCGACCGAGCCGTTGATCTGGGGCATTTCCGAAGCCAGGGCCGCCCCCGACAGCAGCCCGCGCAACTCGCTGACCAGCCGGAACGCCACGTACCGGAAGCAGGCGCGCGCATCTTGTGCGCGTAGGACGGACAGGTCCACGAACACGCACGAGTTAAAGTCTTGCAATAGCTGCATCAGGCGAAAGAGGAAGGTGGTCTTGCCCGCCTGTCGCGGACTCAGGACGGCCAGGTATTGCGTGACGGAAGGCTGCTGGGCCAGCCGCAGCGCCCGGCGCAATTCGGGCCGATCCACGATCAGGTCGGCATCGCTGGCCGGTAACAGCGGGCCTCTGGTCTTGAAATGGACCTCTTCCTCGCGTGGAGGCGCGGCACTGGGCAGCCGGGTCGCGCCGCGCACCACCTGCTCCGCGGGCACATCCGCCAGTCGCCCGCGCAGGTTGCCCAGGTCGTTGACCCATAGCGTGCCGCTGGGAGAGCGCAAAAAGAGCACGGGCGCCGCCCAATCGTTGGGGTCGCAACTGACGGCGCTGGCCCCAATGCGCCCCTCGGCCACGCACTCGTCCAGCGGCCTGCCCAACGACAGCGCCCGGTAGAACAGGTGGCTGAAGCGGATGGCCGCCTGATCCTCGACGGGCCACTGCATCGCCACCACAGCGGGGATTTCGGCGCGCATGAGTGAAGGGGCCAGCCCCGCCCACACCCCGCTCGCCGTCTCGCAGGCGTTGAGCACGATCAGGCTGGCGCGATACCGCTTGAACATGCGGGCCGCTTCGCGGGCATTCATCGGGGCACTGGTGCCGTCCTCGTTCTCCAGATACAGCTTGCCCGTGCGCTGCTGCTCGTCATAGGCCGCGTGACCGATATAGTGGATGACATCGGGGGTAGATTCGAGCAAGGCCACGTGTAGCTTTTCCTGTGTGGCATGTTCGCAATAGGTAATCTCGATTTTGTGCGTGTCCGCCAGTTCGTTTAGCGCGTCGCGCAACACGTCCAGCTCCCGCTCCCACGCCAGGCGGGGCAGGTCATGTGGCGCAGCAGCCACCGCCATGATCTTGAGCGTGTCGCTCTGTCGCAAAGTGGGGGGGGCTGCGTGCAGCCGCAGATAGCGCACCAGGGAGAACATGGGATCAAAGACGAAAAAGTCACCCCGGCGGGTATCGTACATCAATTCCCAGGGCAGCCGGGCCAGTTCCCACGAATCCACGTGCAGCCGCAGGCGCAACCGGCGTCCCCGCTCGCGGGCGATGTGATAGCTTTCGTGCAGCAGCGTCAGGCTCTCTTGCGAAAAAACGCTGCTCGCCAGCTTGCGGCCCAACTCCTCGGCCATTGCCGGGGTGCGCTGTGCGCGGCGGCAACAATCGTCAAGCTCCACGTCTAGCACAAAGGGATATCGCTCGCTTTCCCCTGCTGGTGAATAGAGGATTTCAGCGATGCCAGCGCGTGTGACGGTATTCCACTCTCCCAGTCTCAGGTCAAAGCTCAAGTAGTCCATGCGATCATTCTCCTGGGGGCCGGCTTGGGGCAGGTCATTGAACCGGGCCGGAACGAATCCAGGCCATTATAGCGACCGCGACAACCCGCCGTCAAGCAGGCCAGCGCCATGCCCCCCGGCTGTGCGGCTCAAGGGCGGACAGGTAGACCTCACCCCCAGCCGCCTCTCCAAATCTGGAGAGGCGGCTGGGGGTGAGGGGCTCTGCCGCCAAGGATGGCGGCGGTCCAATTGCGGCTGCCTGTCCGCCTCTGAAGGCTGCGCGGGGCGGGGCTGAGAGGCAGAGGCTGGCGCTTGACAGGGGGCCTGTTCCGCATAGACTGAACGAACCCCACTGGAGAAAGCATTCTAGTCTCCTCTTTTCTTTCAGAAGCAGGTGAGCGAGTTCGTGCAGCAGTATGAGCGTAACCCCGTCCCCGCTATGGTGTTAGGAGGATGGGATCAAGGACTCGAGGACGCCCTAAATGACGGAGCAAGACGACCAGGCATACGTCGCAGCAGCCAAACAGGATCCCACAGCGTTCGGTGAACTGTATGAGCGGTATGTAGATCGGATCTATGGCTATATCTATCATCGCGTAGGCAATAGCCATGATGCCGAGGATCTCACGTCGCGCACGTTCTACCGGGCTTTGTCGCATATTCAGGATTATGAAGATAAAGGAGTGCCATTTTCCGCGTGGTTGTATCGCATCGCCCATAACCTGATGGCCAACTGGCATCGCGACCGCGAGCGCAGGCCGGTAGTCGCCCTGGACGAGTTGGTCGTGGCGAGCATGATCGAGGAACATCCCGAGGCGCTGGCCGAGTTGCAGGACAATGTGCGCTTGTTGCGGGAGATCATTAACGAGTTGGACTCGACTCGCCAGGAGCTATTGCTGCTAAAGTTCAACGAGGGCTTGTCCAATGCCGACATCGGCAGTATCATGGGGCGCAGTGAGGGCGCGATCAAGTCGTTGTACCATCGCACTTTGTTGGCGATACGCAAGGAAATGGCCAAGAAAGGGCTAAACATCCAATGACGGACCGGATACGGCACAAATTTAGAGCAGTCGAGGATTGGTCCGATCGTCAGTGGCAAGAGTTTGCGGAGCGGTTGCGTATCGCGGGGCTGTTACCCGCATCCTCTGAGGACCTGGAGCCTGTCGCGGGGGTTGTGCAGGAGCACGCCTTTGACCGGGTGGAGCCGTCACGTGCTTTTCGGGAGGATTTGCGCAAGAATCTGACTATTGCAGCCCAGTTGCGGAATTCGGGTCTTGTCGTGGAATACCCCAAGCCGATTCGCGAGATCATCCTGCTCGGCACGGGGGTGGCCCTCCTGATCGCTTGCATCACCACACTCGTCCTGGTTTACCGTTCCCGCAGCGCCGGGGCGCGCCCCTCGGCCTGAACCTGGACGCAACCCTCGAAGCTGGAGGCACCCCTTGACCATGTATACGCATATAACCGGCTGGGGCAAGTATATCCCCCCCACCGTTTTGACCAATGATGATCTGGCGACGATTGTTGATACTAGCGACGAGTGGATCGTCTCCCATACGGGCATCAAAGAGCGGCACATAGCCATCGGCGACGAGACCACCTGCACGATGGCGGCCCAGGCTGCCCGCGACGCGCTGGCGGTGGCTGGGCTAACCCCGCAAGACCTGGATTTGATCATCGTTTCTGCCTCCACCCCCGACCGACAGTTGCCGGGGGCCGCGTTTGTCGTGCAAGGCTTGCTGGGGGCCGACAACGCCGCCGCTTTCGATCTGCGTTCTGGCTGCTCTGGCTTTCTCTACTCCCTGTCTACTGCGTCACAGTTTATTCGCAATGGCGTCTATCGGCGTGCGCTGGTGGTGGGGGCGGAGGTCGTCTCGCGCAACCTGAACTGGGGGGATCGGCGAACCTGCTGCCTGTTTGGCGATGGGGCGGGCGCGGTGGTGTTGGAGGCCAGCGAAAACCCCGGCGGCCTGCTCTACACCGGCCTGGGCGCGCAGGGCAAGGATTTCGAGGCGCTCACGGTCAAGTCGGGGGGGAGCCAATACCCCATGTGCCCCGTGACTGTGGAGCGCCATTGGCATACCGTCGAGCTGGATGGGCAGAGGACCGCGTCCTTTGCCATCCGCACCCTGTTGCGACGATCCAATGAGGCGGTGACCAACGCTGGACTGACCTGGGACGATATTGAGCTATTCATCCCCCACCAGGCCAACGTCCGCCTGATCGAGGCCACCAGCCAAAAGCTGGGCGTGCCCGCCGAGCGCACATTCGTGAACGTGGATCGCTACGCCAACATGTCTACCGCGTCGCTGGCGGTGGCTCTGGCCGAAGCCGCCGAGCAGGGTCGCATCAAGCCGGGCGACCATGTGCTGCTGGTGGCCTTTGGGGCGGGGCTGGCGTGGGCCACGGCAATTATCCAGTGGGGCGCGGCGGCCACTCAACAGCAAAGCGGATCACGGCGCCCTTGGCGGCGGGCGCGCGCTCGCCTGACCACCCTGGCCTTGCAGGCCCGGCTGGCATTGTACGACCTGAGCAGCCGGTTGCGCCACAAGAAAAAGTAGGTGCGTCTAGCGCCCAGTCCCCCACTCGACTCCCTCATCCAGCGGGTACAGCGGGCGGGGCAGGGCGCGGTAGGCAAAGGCGTGCAGGTTGGACGCGCACAAGCCCGGCGTGTCTACCTCTAGCATCTCGGCGGCGATGGGCGCATACGCCCCCCGGAAAGCCACCGCCGACTTGGTCACGATCACCTGCTGCTGCGTTGGCTCGATCCCCTGGCTGCGTAGCTGCGCCAGATCGCCGGGCGGCGTTTTGCGCTCGGTGAGCAGTATCCTTACCCCGCCAGAACGCAACACGGCGCAGCGCCCCATACGCACCTCGCGCCCGTACATGCCGGTAAAGTGGCCCGGCTGCTCCACACGATAGCGCCCGTCTGTCAGCCGCTCCACCGTGGCGCGCAGCGCTACCGGGCGGCCATGCCACGTATCCGCGTGCCCGCCCACTGCCAGCTCGACGCTGGCGCCAGTGCTCGCCTGGTGGGCTACGGCTACCGCCTGCGGGTCGGCCAGAACCACGACCGCGTCGCGAGCCTCTGCCCGCAGCAGCGCCTCCAACAATACCGTGCCATCGCCAGGGCTGCCGCCGCCCACATTATCCCCCACATCCGCCAGCACGACAGGGCCGCGAGGCGCGTTCAGCGCCCGCCGGATAGCCTCGTCCACCGACAGGCCGCGATAGGCCGCCGTCTCGCGATGTTCCCAGGCCACGGCGGCCAGCTCTTGGGCGATTGTTTGCGCCAGGGTGCGGTCCCCGGCGGTAAACGCGGCCACGCTCATGCCAGTAAAGGGAGTGTCGGCATAGGCGAACCCGCCCAGCACGCTGAGCGATACCACTGCCGGATGCTGTCGCCATTCCTCGGCGCGCTGCAACACGGGCAACAGGGGCGCGCTCTCTGTCCAGGTGGTCAGCGCGCTCAACAACAACGGGGGGCGGGCCATCGCGCCGGTGATGGGCAGCCCTTCCTCTAGCACGCGCCGCAGGATGTGCGCGCACTCGATGCCCCGCTCGGTGGTGTCCAGGTGTGGGTTGGTGCGATAGGCCACCAGCGCGTTGGCGGCGGCCATCATCTGCGGGCTGAGGTTGCCGTGCAGGTCTAGCGTGCTCAGGACGGGGACATCTGGCCCCACCAGCGCCCGCACCTGGGCCAGCAAATCCCCTTCGCAGTCGAGCGCGCCGTCGGCCACCATCGCGCCGTGCAGGGCCAGCAGCACGCCGTCCACGGGCAGCGCCTCGGCCAGCCGTTGCAAGAGCGTTTGCCGCAGCGTGGTATAGGCGTCATGCGTCACCAGCCCGGCAGGCATGGCGGTGGCGTATAACAGGGGCACTGGCTCGTAACTGGCCTCTTCCAGACCGGCGAGAATTCCGCCGATGGAGCCGTGTGTGCCGCGTAATTGCTCCACCAGGCTGTGCCCCTCATACACTCCCTGCTGCTGGAAGGCTTGCAGCGTGGTGGGTTGCGGGGCAAAGGTGTGGGTCTCGTGCGAGATGCCGCCGACGGCAATACGGCGAGACGTGTGTTGGCGCATGGCGTCCCTCCTGTTGGTTGACAATCAGCGCGCATGCCTACGAGGCTATCATAGCTCATTCGCGGTATAGAAGCTACTGTCGGCGAGCAGCCCCCCCTCGCCCAAGAAGTCATCTGGTTCCTTCTCCTTTTGGGAGAAGGTTAGGATGAGGGGAGAGGAATGGTGAGCGCAGAAAGCAAGAACGCAAGTCTCCTCTCCCCCGGCTGTACTCAGCCTCTCCCTCTCCCAGAGGGAGAGGGGGCAGACGCCTTCTCCCGTGGAAGGAGATTGGACCGCCGGCTTCCAGCCAGCATAATGTAAGCTGGCAAGATGGCGGCGGTCCAGTTCCCTGCTCCCTTGGGTGCAGGCCACCGCGCCTACTTGGCGCGCAGAATAAGCGGCAGGTAGGCCCCGTAGAGATTGACGCGTCTCAAGCCCAGGTTTACTGTCCCCGTGTCGCCATTTGACAGGCCCACCATACGCGGCAACGGGTCCACCAGAGCATAACCCGCAGGCAGGCGGCTCACGCGGATGCGATACGTGGCTGCGGGCAGGTCTTCAAAGGCATAGCGCCCGTTGCCGTCCGTCTGGCGTATGTCCAGCAAGTTGTTTTGCTGGCTCAACAACTGTATCGTCACCCCGCCGACGCCCGGCTCGTCTGGGTCGAGCGCGTCGTTCTCGACGACGTCCAGGAACGCCACGCCCTCGATTTTGCCCAGAGGCGCGGGCGTGGGCGGGGTCGTCGTCGTCAGGATGCTGATCGCGCCGCTCTGTTTGGTGATGGCGTGCCCGACCCCTGCGCCAGCGACGAAAACGGCGTCAAAAGTCAGGCTGGTCGCGCTTATGGGGGCCTGCGCCTGGAATTCGAGCGTAAACAGTTTAAAGCTGCCGCTTACCGGTGGGCTGCCTGCATAGACGCTATGGTGATACTCGATGACGCCGTCTGCGATGCGGATATTGCCGAGCGGCTGGGGGAGCGCGCTGCCGGGCGTGATGGAGCGGCCCTGGAGATATGCGGGGTCATACGACATGATGCAGTCTACCGAGTCGACGGGGTGCGTGCCCGCGTCGAGGTACACGTCCACGGCAAAGACCTGCTCATCGGCCACCGTTTTGGTGAATGGCGCAACGCGGAGAATGACGTTGCCAGGCGACTGCGAAGCGTCGGAGGCCAGTCTGGCCTCTTCTGTGTTGGCGGCGTCGCCCTGCTGCCAATAATTGGCGTTTAGCAGCGAGAAATCGAGCGCGTTGACCCAGTCATCTTCGTTGAAATCAGTCCGCGAGTCGAAACCCTCTTCGTCCACCTGCTTCCAGTAGGCGCTGTTCAGCAGCGAAAAGTCGAGCGCGTTGACCCAGTTGTCCAGGTTGGCGTCGCCCTCGCGCAACAGGCCCATGTCGAGGGGGGCGGTGCTGGCGCTGATTGCCACGTTCGGCTGAAGGTTGCGCAGGCTGTGCATATTACGCACGCCCACGTCATAGACGCCGGGCGCGATGCCGCTGGGCACTACAAAGTTGCCGTTTTGGTCGCTTGTCACGTTAAAGGTATAGGCCGGGTTAGGGTTGCCGGGCAGATGCGCGGTGACGATCAGCGGCGATTCCCATGCGGCGGAGGGCGAATTGCCGCGCCCCTGATAGCGCACGCTGCCGCTGATCGTGCCCGGGCCGGGAGGCAAGGGCGTATTCGTGGGCGTGGCGGTGGGCGTGACTGTCGGTACGGCGGTAGACGTAGCAGTCGGCGTGGGCGTTGGGGTGGTCTCTTCCTGGGTATAGTAGATGATCAGCCGGGGGCGCATGGCGATCTGCTGCCACTCGGACGAGCGAAAGCTGTTTTCCGCGCTGCTGGCCCAGAAGGGGTCCCAGCTACGCAGCATCACGCCATAGTTCGGCTCGCCATTGACCCAGGCTTGCACCGCCTCCGTGATGTCGAACTGATGCCAGCCGGGGATGATTACACCGCAGGTATCTTCGGGGGATGTCACCGGGCGACACACCTTGTCCAGGTAATCGGCCTTGCGGTCTATCCCTTCGCCCATTGCGCCCGGCTCGGCCCAGGTTTCGCCCGCCCGTGGGCTGCGCCAGGTGGCCTGGTCTTCCGACCAGGGCCGGAGCATCTGATAGGCAAAATAGGTAGGCCCGGACGGGTTGGAGTTGAAAAAGGCATAGATGCCCAGGAATGCGTGCTGAATGTGGACGTTGGAGGGCACGCCATCCAGCTCGAAACGCAGCAGCGCCGATTTTCTGTCTACCTTGCGTAACCGGAGCGTGCTCGGTTCCAGCACGCCAAAGTTCTTGGTCGTGTCGCCTTCCGCCCAATCGCTTATATAACAGTCAGTGGTGCCCTCGTAGCCGTCGGTTCCCTGTTGTAGCTGCACGGTTGCGATGGAACTCGTGGCGCTGGCGGTGAGCGTGAACTGGTCCAGGTAGCCGACCCATTCGCCCGTTTCTGAATAGGCGCTTATCCTGACGTTCCAGTTGCCTTCGCGCGCCAACGTTGTATCCAGGCACCAGCTAGAATCCGGGTTTATCGAGGGCGTGGCGTGATAGATATACCCATCATCGCCGGGACCTTGCATAAGCACCTTCACGCGATAGCCCTCGGGCACAAGCCCACAGAGATGCACTGGATGACCCTTCTGTAGCTCGGCGCTCGGGTTAGCGGGCGCGCTAGTGGTGGTCAGCGTGCCAGGGAAAGCTGCTTGCAGGCTGCCAACCGAAATGATGAGAGAGAAGAGTATTGCAAGGACGAGTCTCGGCACGATTTTCTCCCATAAGAGGTTGTTTGACACGCGAGGATAGACAACGATCCAGCGTGGCGTAACTATAGAGAGAGGGCTGTGCCTTGTCAAGCGGTGCGTGGGGATCGTGAGGCGAGCCGCCATTTGACACGCCAATACCCTGGTAGTATGATGCGAACAGTTGCATATTGAAGACCTGTCGCCTAATCCCAACAGGGAGCGGAGGACCCAAAGGTGGGGTGCATTCGTCCGTGACGAAGGGGCATCTTTCAGCCCTAACCCGTCAGCTAACTTCGCAGGCATTGGAAGAGGCAGAAGGTACCTCGGCGTTACCTGCTGTCCGGCTCTCCCCTGCTCAAGCATGCTATTCCTTCCTGCTCTCGCGCAATGGGCGCTGCTGCTCGCTTGCTGGGACATGGACAGGAAGGCGCCAAGAAACCTCCGGAATCCTCAACGATGCCGCCCTGCCCTAATCCCCCGACGAACAGTCTGTATGACCGCGCGTCGCGATAACCGGGAACATAGGCCAATACACACATCATACTGGATATGGCGAATGCTCTTGCGGGCTGACTGCCCGCGTGCATAGAGCCAGGCGATTCCCTATTATTGGAGATGATAAAGAATGGCAGAACGCCGTTTGAGACGCGCGCTAAATTTGCCTCAGGTGATTATGCTGGGCACCGCGGGCACGATTGCCGCCGAGGTTTTCGTGCTGACCGGCCACGTGGCCGGGATGGTTGGCCCGGCCAGCGTGCTGGCATTGCTGCTCGTGGGGCTGTTGAGCGCCAACTTTGCTCTGAACTATGCTGAACTGGCTACCACCTACCCGGTGACTGGCGGCGCGCTGACGTATGTCCAGGAGGCGTATGGCAACGGGCTGCGTTCGTTCCTCGTGGGGTCGCTGGACAGCCTTTCCAGCGCCTTTTATGCGGCCCTGTCGGCGGTGGGTTTTGCCTACTCGCTGCGGATTTTCCTGCCCTTTATTCCCATCGTGCCAACGGCCCTGGTGGTCGTGTTGGCGTTCACGGTACTGAACCTGTTTGGGGTGGGCAACGTGGGCCGCGCACAGATGCTTCTGGGGGGTGTCCTGCTCGCGCTATTGGGCGCATATATCGTTGGCGCGCTGGTGCAGCCGGAAGGGTTCCATTGGGAGCGGTTCATACCCGAAGGCAGGTTCTTTATCCACAACGGGCTTGTGGGCAACCTGTCCATGTTGCTGGCGACGATAGCCCTGATCTTTAACGCCTTTGTCGGGTTTGAGCTAATCGCCGATGACGCCGAGGAGGTTTCCAACCCCTCGCGCAATATCCCCATCGCCCTGTTGATCAGCGTGCTGACGATTACCTTGATCTATGTTCTGGTCACACTGGTTACTCTGGGCACTATTCCCTGGCCTGATCTGGCTGGCTCCGAGACGGCTTTGACGGACGCTGCCAGTCGCTTCTGGCCGGGTTGGGGGCCAGCGCTCATTGGTGTCGCCGGGATCATCGCGACATTGACGAGCGTGAACACGGCCATGTTGAGCGCGACACGTGAGGCGCTGACGTTGGGGCGGCTGGGCCACTGGCCCCGGTTCATGTGCCGCCTGGGGCGGATGCGGACGCCCTATATGGCGATCTTTTGCATTGGCATCGTCGTCGCGCTGATGTGCGTGGTGGGCCTGGTGGATATTCTGAGCTATATCTCGAGTTCGGGCTATCTCTTTGTCATGTTCTGGTCCGGGCTGGGGATGATCAAGCTGCGCCGCGACCATCCGGACATGCCGCGGCCGTTCAAGGTGCCGCTATTTCCCCTCAGCGCGTATATTCAGGTTGCAACCTGTGTCGTGGTCATTGGCTTTACCGCGCCCGTGGCCCTCTTGTTTGGCGCGGGTCTGCTGGGCCTGCTCACAGTGGTCTACTATCTGCGGCGTCCTCTGGCAGAGATGGCGGTCAGGCGGGCAGTCATTGCTGAGGAGTCCCGTGACCGCCTGCTGGTGGCTGTGGCGAACCCCGACACCGCCGAGGGCCTGGCGCGTCTGGCGGCCAACCTGTCTGAGCAGCGCCCTGGCAGCCCCGTGGAGATTCTGGCGGTGGCTCCGCTGGATCACGAGCGTCTGCCCAAGGCGATGGACCGGTTGACGAGTCGTTACGCCCGCCAGCAGGATGCTTTGCTCCGGCGCGTGTCTCGCGCTTTGCAGGGACGCAATGTGCCCTATTACACCGAGTTGCGCTTGGCTCGTGGAGTGCCCCAGGGGATCATGGACGAGACAGAGCGCCGTGGCGATGTGCGGCTGCTGTTAATGGGCTGGCCGGGCCACCTCAGCCCGGAGCAGCGAACGGAGCATCCCGTCACCCACTTGTTGGAAGAAGCGCGGGTGGATATGGCGGTGTTCCTCAATCGCGGCATCGTCGAACGGCCCCGCCGCGTGCTGGTGCCCTTTGGCGGGGGAATCCACTCGCGCCTGGCGTTACGGCTGGCTGTGGACCTGGTCGAGCCGCAAGATGGCGAGGTTGTCGCTTTGCGCTGCTACTGCGGCCCCCAAGGGGAGGCCGGGGAACCGACGGTGCTGGAAGATGGCGGGGAGGTAGACGTGGCGTTTGAGGAGACGCCAGACGAAGAAGCTGGCATACACGATGAAATGCTGCTGGCCCGCGAGGCCATCGAGACCGAACTGGGGGAGGTTCCGGAGAATCTGCGCGTCAAGGTAGTCGCTGAGGCGGACATTCAGGCGGGCACGCTGCGCGAGGTGGCTGAACAACAGTACGATCTGGTGGTGATGGGGGCCGCGCTGGCGCATAGCCTCAAGTCGAACATGTTTGGCTCGCTGACCGACGCTGTTGCCGAGGCGCTCCCCACGTCTGTGCTGCTGGTGCGACGCCATGAGCCAGGCGCTGTTACCTGGGTGCGACGGCAGGTCAAAGAGATTGTGGAGCGTACGGCAGCGTAGGC
Organism: Chloroflexota bacterium; assembly: GCA_012515695.1. GTDB lineage: Bacteria > Chloroflexota > Anaerolineae > UBA1429 > UBA1429 > JAAYXX01. The sequence continues at coordinate 4,554 of JAAYXX010000211.1, read as the reverse complement.
CAGATTGCGATAACGCGCCCGTGGCCCGGTGCGTTCCAACGATTATTCACTAGCTTTTTTTCGGAGGTAACATGCTTATACAAAAGTGGCTCTTCCCCGCCGCCATGCTTGTTGGCGGGCTTGTGCTGGGCTATTTCGGCTCGGAAATCGTGGTAGACACGATGCCGCCCGATTCACAGGACTCGCTGGGGCCAGGGAGTGTGCTGGGAGGGGTGGTTGTCGTGCTGCTGTTTGCCATTCCCGTCGCCTATATTGTTCTCATGGCGGTGGAGACCATCCAGTCTACCCACTCGGTGGCGCTTAACCAGCAGACGAACCTTGTGGCTCCCGTGATCGCGAGCAAGATGCGGCGCGTGCTGATTTCGTTTGGTAATGGCTGCTCCGTCCAGTTGGCGCTACAACTCGCCGCTCCAATTGTGGGCGATAGCATGTTGACGCTCTTGCGCGTTGTCTCGCCGACGACGAATGTGGACGTCGAGCGGGAGATTACCGAGTTGCATCGGCAGGCGGCGGAGGTGCTGGGGCCGGACCGTGCCGTGCAGGCGCAGGTTGCCGTAAGCGACTCGGTGGTCAGCGCCGTCCTTGAGGAAGCTGCTCAGGGATATGACCTGCTTGTCTTTGGCGAGTCGGAGGAAAAAGGGCCGCGCAAGTGGTTTGCCAACATGATCCCTGACAAGATCATCGAGCGCGCGCCATGTTCCGTCGTGATCGTGCACCAACGCGAACAGGCAAGCGCCGCCTGAAAAGACGAAAAGAGGCTCCGGCGAGTGGTAACGCCGGAGCCTCGATACTGTATAGACGCGGCTTTACTCCAACTTGCCAAATTCCCCCGACAGCAGCGCCATCTTGGCCTCTATGTAGTATTGGAAATCGTCCCAGGAGACATCGGGAGGGACGGTGTGGTCTATGGTGGGGATATAGCCCCCCTCCTCAATCAGCGGGATCAGCTCGCGCAGGTGGGCGCGAATGGCCGCCGGTCCCTGGGGCAGCACGCGCTTGTCTACCCCACCCCACAGCCGCAGCGACTTGCCAAAGCGCCGCCGGATCTCCAGCGGGTGCACGTCCGAGGCGCGCTCTAGCGGCCAGAGGACATCCACCCCGGCGTCCATTAGCAGCGGCACCAGGGGCAGCGGGTTGCCGTCCGTATCCACGGCGATATAGCGGCAATCGTAGGATTTAAAGAAATCCACCAGCCGCCGCAGATGAGGGTAGATGAACGTGCGATAGGTCTGCGGGCTGAGTAGCGGCCCGGCCTTCATAGACATGTCCTCGTTCAGCACGAAATACTCTATATGCGTTCCCGCCTGGCGCAGCTTTTCCAGCACAGGGCGGCTGGTCTCGATGATCAGGTCCGCGTAAAAGGCCATCATCTCGTGCATCATCTCGGGATAGTCGTACCAGGCAAAAGAGAGCGCCTCGGTGCCCATGAACTCGCGGGCGCGCCAGTAAAAGCCGTTGGCGTCGCAGTTGCGCCCCAAGATCAGCGGATAATCGCGCTGCGCCCAGACGGCCACCCGCTCGTCCAGGTCGGCGGGGTGGCGTTCGGGCAGCGCGGGGTTCAGCCGGGCCTTGACCGCCGGGAAATCGGCGGGCTGGCTGATGGGGAACTGTAGATACTGGTCCATGCACATGCGGCCGCCGTCTTCCGTGCCCTCTTTTAACGCCTTGGTGACGATGCCCTTCTCGTTGCGGATGACCTCGTACTCAGGGGTATCCTCCAACACCTCGCGCTCGTAGGGCGGAATAAAGCCATAGTTCATAGGCACATAGTCGCGGCGGTCCAGTTGCAGGGCCGGTTCAATGTAGAACCAATCCCAGCAAAAGTCGCGCACGGCGTCAGGGGCCTCGGCTCGCCAGCGGGTGCGGGTCTGCGGCCAGACGCCCAGCTCGTGGTTGGGCCGCCGGTCACTGGGGCGATATTCCATGCAGTCGTAGAAGCGTTGCAGTTCGGTGGTCATGCTGTCTCCTTTGGCGATATGGGATACCACGGGCGCGCATGGCCCTGGCTGGGTGCGAATGGCTTGCGACCCCACTATACACGAAAAGCGGCTGCTTGGCGAGATGGAGGCCTCGCCCCCCAGCGTCACCTTCACCCCCGCCGTAGGCGCGCCTACTAATTGGACCGCCGGCTTCCAGCCGGCATCATTGTAAGCCGCCAAGGATGGCGGCGGTCCAATCCCCTTCCAGGGAGAGAAGACGAGCAAGCGCGGCACTTTGGGTTCAGAGGCGGACAGGTAGCCGCGCCTTGCAGGCGCGCAACCTACGCGCTGCCGCGTTTGAAATGTCGCCTGAATCTGTGGTATAGTGCATGTTACACCTGACAAATGTCAGGCTTGAACAGATAGATTGGAACAGACAGGATCCCCAAGGCCCATGCTGGCAGCGCTCTCGCCCCCTCCCATCATCTCCTGGCAACGCTAGAGATCGGCTCCCTGCTGGCGGCCACGCGCAAGTGGTCGGCGTGATTCCCCCTCACCCCCCTCTCTCCGTGCTTTGCTTGACCAGGCGTTCATCTCACCAATCTTGTTTTCGCTCTGCTATCGGTGGCCGCGACATAGAAGATGCCAGGCGGTTGCGTGGCGATCCTGTCCAATAATTGATAGGTGAGAAAATGCCAAAAGACAGATCCCCTCGGGAAGATATTGTACGCGAGGCGCAAGCCCAGGTTCAGGAATCGCTAGAGCAGTTGGAACGCAGGATTGTCAACAGGACTGTGCATGGCCGCGACCACCACACGCGGGCGGGCGTGCCCGAAGTAGACCCGGAAGAAATTGAGGTGTATCGGGAGGCGCTGATCGCCCTGCAAGCTGTCGGGTTGCCCTTTGCGGTGGGCGGGGGCTTTGCCAAGTTTTTCTATATCGAGTCGTGGCGCTATACCAAAGACCTGGACATCTTTGTCAAGCCGGAACATCTGCGGACGGCTATGGATACGCTGGAGAGGGTGGGCTTTCGCACCAAGGTGAGCGACCGGGGATGGCTGGCCAAGGCGTTCAAGGGGGAGGTGATGATTGACCTGATCTTTGGATCGGGGCACGGCCTGCTGCCCGTGGATGATCGCTTTTTCGAGGGTAGCCCAATGGCCGAGATTTTCGGGATTCAGGTGCCGCTGGTTCCCGTGGAAGAAGTGCTCGCCCTGAACCTGTATGTCGCCACGCACGACCGTTTCGACGGCAATGCCATCGTCCACCTGTTCCTGGCTACCAAGGGTCAGATCGATTGGCAGCGTATTCTGGATCGGCTGGGCGAGGATTGGGAGTTGTTGCTGTGGTACCTGATCCTGTTCGACTGGATCTATCCAGGCCACCCGGATTATTTGCCCCAGGAATTGATGTCAGAACTCTTTGACCGGGCGCGCGAGCGGTGGAAGCATCCAGCAGATGAAAAGACATCTCGCGGAACGCTGATTGACCCCGTGTCCTTTGCGGTGGACGTGGATGGTTGGGGGTATGAGGATCGGCGCAACGAGGAACCGCTGGTGAATGAGAGGGGGGAACTGCTGTGAGGATTGCCGCCACGGGCGATTTACACTTTTACAGTGGCGCGCCCGAAGTGTGGAAACCGATTTTCCGCAAGATCGAACACCAGGCGGACGTATTGGTAGTCGCGGGCGATTTGACGAACGTGGGTTTGCCCGAGGAGGCCAGCATACTGGTTGACGAGCTGGCGGATTTCAAGCTGCCGGTGATCGTTGTGCTGGGCAACCATGACCACGAGGCGGACGAAGTGGACGTAATCATTGGAATGCTCCGCGACGCGGGGGTGCATGTGCTCGATTGCACGTCGGTTCAACTGGGCGATGTTAGCTTTGTGGGGACAAAAGGGTTCTGCGGCGGGTTTGACAGGCATGGCGTTCAGCCGTTTGGTGAGCACATGCTGAAGGATTTTATTCAGACGACCATTGACGAGGCCGATATGCTAGAGCGGACGGCATCCAGGCTGAAAGGCCCATGCAAGGTGGCGGTGTTGCATTACGCCCCGATTCGAACGACGCTCAAGGGCGAGTCGGAAGAGCTGTACCCGTTCCTGGGCACTTCGCGGCTGGAAGAGGCGCTGGACCCCCACGGGGTCAAGGTGATTATCCACGGGCATGCCCACTATGGCAGCCCGGAAGGCCGCACACGCGGGGGGGCGGTGGTATACAACGTGACTCGCAATGTGCTGGAAACGTATTTCAACCAGGCCTATCGCATCATCGAGGTGTAGCGCCGCCTGGCGTTTGTCGCTCGGCGCAGAGTGGGCTAAACTGCCCCGGCAACCGATCATCTGGCAATGCAGTTCACCGTAGCAAAGGAGACACGCAATGCGGATCACCGAGATCAAGACGTTTTTGGTCAATGCCAACCGGAGCAATCGGGCCGACCGCCCGCGGGGCCGGAACTGGATTTTCTGCAAGATCGTGACGGATAGCGGCCTGCATGGCGTGGGCGAGGGAGGCGGCTGGCCCTGTGTGGTGCAAAAGGGGATCGAAGAAGTCGCCCCGCTGTTGATCGGCGAAGACCCCTTTGCTATCGAGCGGCTGTGGCTCAAGGTGTACGATGTGCTCCACGGCCACGG
>JAAYXX010000210.1 GCA_012515695.1 Chloroflexota bacterium | reverse complement strand
TATTGTCTCCTGTAGCGTGTATTTCCCTGGCATCAACACAACTCGATCTCACACCAGCTATTATGCTCTGTAGTATATGCGCGTCAAGCCCTTCAGGATACAAAGAAACGTGTTGCAGGAGTGGGCAGTCGTGCTGCCCAGCACGCATCATCATTTGCGGCCATCACGCGGCCTGCGCCTCTGCTCAGGTCGGGCCGTGTGCTCGCGTTTGCCAAGGAAAACAAGCGCGGGTAAGATCAACCCTAGCCGTACGCCAAGGACGAGCAAGTCTCGTAGTCGTCGGCAGACCTGAGGGAATGGCGTGCTGAGTGTATCTATTGCCATTGACTTGATTGGCAACACCAAGTAGAGGGAAGCTCATGACCACTTCTAGACAGCGCATGCTAGACGCGTTCCACTTTACCCAGCCCGACAAAATGCCCGTGGTGTATCACCCCTCCCCGGCTGGGCTGCTGAAGCACGGTCAAAAACTGCTGGACCTGTTCAACGCCTACCCGCCAGACAATCCCATCACCTTTGAGCGCGTCCCGCAGCCGCCTCCCGGCACGGTGGACGCCGAGGGCAACTATCACGAGATTCGCACCGACGAATGGGGCACTGTGTGGGAACATTATATCTATGGCATCTGGGGCATCCCCAAGCAATACCCCTTCGCCAGTTGGCAGGCGGCGCGAGATTATGCCATGCCGCCCGTCCCGACCATCGGCTCGCCCGCGTTTCACGAGGAAAAGGTCCGCATCGCCGCGCTAAAAGAGCAGTACATGGTCTTTCACGGGGGTATCTCCCTGCTGGAAAAGCTGCAATCCTTGCGGCCTATGGAAGACGTGTTGCTCGGCGCGCTAACGGACGACCAAGATTTCCTGGCGTTCCTGGAGCGCCTGGCGGCGCGTTGCCAGCAGGAAATCGCCTATTCCCTGGCGCTGGAAGCCGATGCCATCTCGTTTGGCGATGACTGGGGCACGCAAAAGTCTCAACTCGTCTCTACGACGCTGTTCCGACGAATATTCAAGCCGCTCTACCGCGAGCTATTCGCGCAGATCAAGCAGGCCGGGAAAAAGGTCTTTTTCCACTCTTGTGGCCGCCTGGAGGCGCTGTTCGACGAGCTGCTAGACCTGGGCATTGACGGCTATTGGCCGCAGATCACCTGTTACGGCGAGGATTTCCCGCAGGTGTGCAAGCAACACGGGGTAGCTATCTACATTCACCCGGATCGGCAACGATTGATTCCGCTGGGCACGCCGCAAGAGATTGACGACGCCATCCACCGTTATGCCGACATCTATCACGCGCTGGGCGGTGGCGGCATCTTTTATGTCGAGATCGAGAACGACGCGCCTTTCGAGAACGTGCAGGCGTTGGTGGAAGCGGTGCACCGCTATCGCTAAATCATCTGAACAAGAAAGGATTGCACATCATGGCGCTCTTTCATTGTCATTTCCGCTCCGATGTCCTGGGCGTGCAGGTCTCGATGGATGTGATCCTGCCCCAACCCAGTAAGTCTCAACCAGATCAGCGTCCCTACCAGACATTGTACCTGTTGCACGGCCTGTCGGATGACCACACCATCTGGCAGCGACGCACGTCCATCGAGCGGTATGTTGACCCCTTGCCGCTGGCCGTGGTGATGCCCGCCGTGAATCGTAGCTTTTACACGGACATGGCCGACGGGTATCGCTATGGGACGTTCATCGCCGACGAATTGCCCGCGCTGGCCCGCTCTTTCTTCCCCCTGTCCGACGCCCGCGAGGACAATTTCGTCGCCGGGCTTTCGATGGGCGGGTATGGCGCGTTCAAACTGGCATTAACTTACCCCGACCGCTATGCGGCGGCGGCCAGTCTATCCGGCGCGGTGAACATCGCCGAGACCGCCAGGCGCAGAGACAGCGACAGTCGGCGGCGCGAGATGGAGTGGATATTTGGCGACCTGACCAGGCTGCCGGGCAGCAAGCACGACCTGCTGTATCTGGCCGAACAGATCGCCCAATCGTCAGGCCCCCGGCCGCGCCTGTACCAGTGGTGTGGAACCGACGACTTTTTATATGCCGCCAACCTCGTCTTTCGCGACCATGCGCGCGCGCTGGGCCTGGATCTGACCTACGAAGAAGGCCCCGGCGGCCACGAATGGCTCTGCTGGGATCGCCAGATTCAGCGAGTGCTAGAGTGGCTACCGTTGC